>JAFGRS010000385.1 GCA_016935045.1 Lentisphaeria bacterium
CGTCCCGGCCCCGGAACAGGCGTGCGGCGCCGACGACGCTGGCCGCGGGTCCGCTGAGGACGGTTTCCACGGGTATGCGCCGGGCCACGTCGGCGAGCATCTGGCTGCCGTCGCCCTTGGCCACCATGATGCGCACCGCCGGGAGTCCGCACTCGGCCAGGGCCTCGCTCAGCGCATCGATGAGGGTCTCGATGAGGGGGATGAGTTTGGCGTTCATGGTGGCGGTGGTGGCTCGTTCGACGAAGTTGAGGCGGGTGGTCAGCTCGTGACCGCACACGGCATGCAAGCCGGTTTCTTCGAGGACGATGCGGGCGACGGTCTGCTCGTGGAGGGGATTGATGACGCTGGCGAAGCCGCTCACGGCCACGGCTTCGCACCCCGCCTCCCGGGCCTCCCGCGCGCAGCGTCGGACCTCGTTCTCGTCGACGGGCTCGACTTCGTTGCCGTCGATGGAGATGGCGCCCCGGAGGTGGCGCACAAAGGGGAAGGGAAGTTCCCCCGCATCCACCGCAAACCGGCTCATCAGCAGCAGCCCGACGGGCCGCCCTTTGCCCTCGACAAAGGCATTGGTGGCCAGGGTCGTGCTGAGGCCCACGCGGCACACACGACGCACCTCGGCGGGAGGCAGGGCCGCCAGGGCCCCCCGAATCCCCCGGATCAGGTCCCGGTGCACCGTCGGCGCCTTCGCCTGCGCCAGGACGCGCCCCGTGGCGAACTCGAAAACCACCGCGTCCGTGTACGTTCCTCCCGTGTCAATGCCCAGGCCGATCCCCTGGCGCAATGGCGGCGCCTTCTCGGCAGCCTGGTAGCGGGCGAGGAGATCGTCCACGTGACCGTCGATGCCGACCGCGAAGCCAAACACCGCCTCCCCCGGGGCGGAGACCGTCTTGTTGCCGGGAGGCACAACCAGAAGCCGGGGGTCGCTCCATTGGCCGCTGAGCAGGGCCAGGAGCAGGCTGTCGTCCCCCTCGAGCAGCGTATGCACCCAACCCAGTTCCCGGGCGATGGCTTCGGCGGCCCGGCGTCCGGCGGCATGGTCCGGTTCCCCGTCGAAGCGGATGTAGGCGGAGCGTCTGTAGTTGCGTTTCCAGGAGTCCCGGAAGTCGCAGATGAAGCGGGCATTGTCCTCGCCGTAGCGTTCGCGGAGGTCTTCGAAGGTCGTGCCGTAGAGGGAGTCGTTGCGAGGGGTGTGGCAGCGCTCCAGGGGGCGTTCTTCGACGGTCTTGCGGAACCAGCCGTGGGTCAGGTAGCGGCTGCCTGGGTGACGCCCGAACTCCTCCATGTGGCGCAGGTGCGAGCCCAGGAACACGCCGATGCAGTCCTGCACCCGCGGCAGGACCAGGGGTACCCGGCGGGCATGCAGACCCACCGCTCCCCGGCCGCAGACGCCGAAACCGATGGCGATGCCCCGCACCCCCTCCACGGCGTCCAGCTCATCGATGGCCCCCTGCAGCATCTCCCGCAGACGGTGCGGGTCGTTGTGCAGCTGGGCAGGGAGAATGCGGAGCACCAGTTCCTGCTCCCCGAGACGAGGCCGCAGGCGCTCGATGTTCCACTGCAGGACCCCGCAGGCCACCACGCCAATCCGATTCCCGTGGTCGGGCATACACACCATCCGTAGTCAGAAATGCCGCACCCCAAGCGCCCGCCGTCACGAGACAGGACAGCAGGCCGGGGACACGCCGTACCGTACCGTCGCGAGCGGGAAGGACAACGGGCCCGCCCGGGAACCTGCAGGAAATCCAGGACGGGATCGGGGAGCGGCTCAGCGGGAGCTTCGCCCTCCCGTAGGCCGCACGGTCCCCGGGCGGCGGGATTCGGCTCAGCGGGAGCTTCGCCCTCCAGGTTGATGCTCCACTGGCGATTTGCCCGATGGAGGGCGCAGTTCCGGCTGAGCCGTCGCGGGATCCCGTCCCAGCCCTGCCGCGGGGTTCGCTGCTTCGGGCTGCCGGGCCCGCCGGCCGGCCGGCGGCGGGGTATAGTACCGGCCGTGTTGGCTGCGGTCGGTCCCGCCCGTGCCCGGGGACGAAGCGCGGCCGGTGCCGTTCGGGCCGGTGGTGGGTTGACCGCATGCCGCCGGAATGCCGGAGATCGAGGATCATGCTGCGTCTGATCACGAGACGACTGCTGCAGGCCGTGCCGGTCCTGTTTGTCATCTCCGTGCTCAGCTTTCTCCTCGTGCGTCTCGCGCCCGGGGACCCCTTCTCCCAGGATCGGGAGATCCCGGAGGAGATCCGCGCCCGGCTGGAGGCGTGCTACGGCCTCGACCGCCCCCTCTGGGTCCAGTACCTGCATCACATGCGGCACCTCTTCACCGGGGACCTGCCCAGCTTCAGGCACCCCGGGCGCACCGTTCAGGAGACCATCGGGGAGAAGTTCCCCGTTTCCCTCGAACTGGGTCTCTACGCCCTGCTGGTGGCCGTGACCGTCGGCATCCCGGCCGGTGTCCTGGCGGCGGTTCGCCGCAATACGGCCTGGGACCATCTGCCCATGGCGGCCGCGATGACGGGCATCTGCCTGCCCACGTTTGTGCTCGGACCTCTGTTGATCCTCGTCTTTGCCATGCAGCTGCGATGGTTCCACGCGACCGGTTGGGACAGCCCTTCGGACCGGGTGCTGCCTGCCCTCACCCTGGGGCTGTACTACGCGGCCTATGTGGCCCGTCTGGCTCGCGCGGGGATGCTCGAAGTCCTTTCCCAGGAGTTCATCCGTACGGCCCGGGCCAAGGGGTTGCCGGAATGGCTGGTGGTGGTCCGGCACGGCCTGCGCGGCGGACTGGTCCCCGTGGTGACCTTTCTCGGGCCGGCCTGCGCCGGCCTGATCACCGGCTCCTTTGCGGTCGAGAAGATCTTCTTCATCCCCGGACTGGGCCAGGACTTCGTCGCTGCGGCCTTTAACCGGGACTACACCCTGGTCCTGGGCACGGTGATGTTCTACGCCATCCTCATCGTTGCCCTGAACCTTGTCGTCGACGTGCTCCACCAACTTCTGGACCCTCGCTCCCGTGATGCCGCAAGCGCAGAAACGAGCCCCGCCTGAGGGCGCGCCGCCCGAGGCCCCGGCAACCCCGCCCGGCGCCTCGCTGTGGCGGGACGCATGGCGACGCCTGCGCCGCAACCGCATGGCGGTCGCCGGCGCCGGCGTCTTCCTGTTCATGTGTGCCGCCAGCCTGGTCGGACCCTGGCTCAGCCACTATGCCTACGCTGACCAGAATCTCCCGTACGGCCCCCGGCCTCCCAGTTGGACGCACTGGTTCGGGACGGACACGGTTGGACGGGACCTCCTGGTGCGGGTACTGCACGGGGGCCGCATCTCGCTGGCGGTCGGCTTCCTGGCAACGGCGGTATCCATGCTGATCGGAGTGCTGTACGGGGCGGTGTCGGGGTATTGCGGGGGGCGCACCGACGCGCTGATGATGCGGCTGGTGGATGTCCTGTACGCCCTGCCCTTCACGGTCTTCGTCATCCTGCTGACGGTCGTTTTCGGGCAGGACATCCGCCTGCTGTTCGTCGCCATCGGTGCGGTGCAGTGGCTGACCATGGCTCGCATTGTGCGGGCCCAGGTCCGGGGCCTCCGCCAGCGGGAGTTCATCGAGGCGGCGGTCGGACTGGGATTGAGCATGCCCCGCGTGGTCCTGCGCCACGTCGTGCCCAATGTCCTGGGACCCATCGTCGTCTATGCCACCCTGACGGTGCCCGCGGTGATGCTCCTCGAAGCCATGCTCAGTTTCCTGGGACTGGGGGTGCAGCCGCCCATGAGTTCCTGGGGCTGGATGATCAAGGAGGGAGCAGAAAAAATGGAAGCATATCCATGGATGCTTCTGTTCCCGGCGCTGTGCTTTTCCCTGACCCTCTTCGCGCTCAACTTCGTGGGAGATGGGCTGCGGGACGCCCTCGATCCCCGCTCATCCGAGGACTGAAGCCGACCGATGGCGCTGCTCGAGGTAGACAACCTGACCTTTCACTTTCACCTGCGCGACGGCGTGGTTCGGGCGGCCGACGGTGTGTCCTTCGCGGTGGAGCGGGGGGAGACCTTCGGCATCGTGGGTGAGTCGGGCTGCGGCAAGAGCGTGACCTGCCTCTCTCTCCTGGGTCTGCTGCCCCGTCCCCCGGGCCGCCTCGTGGCGGGCCGTGCCGACTTCGACGGCATCGACCTGCTGCACTGCACCCCAAGGCAGCTGCGGCGCCTCCGCGGGCGGCGCATCGGCATGGTGTTCCAGGACCCGATGACCGCCCTGAACCCCTATCTGCGCGTCGGGACCCAGGTCCGCGAACCCCTCGCATACCACCTCGGACTCCCCGGCGGCGAAGCCTCGGCACGCGTCCTCCAGGCCCTGCGCGAAGTCGGCCTGCAGGACGCCGAGGAACGCCTGCGCTGCTATCCCCACGAGCTGTCCGGAGGCATGCGCCAGCGCGTGATGATCGCCATGGCCCTGATCGCCGAGCCGGAACTCCTGATCGCCGATGAACCCACCACCGCCCTGGATGTCACGGTCCAGGCGCAGATCCTGGACCTGATCGCCACACTGCAGCGGCGCCGAGGCACCGCCGTCATCCTCATCACCCACAACCTCGGGGTCGTGGCCGGGTCCTGCGCCCGCGTCGCCGTGATGTATGCCGGGCGCGTCGTCGAGCTGGCGCCGGTGGGCCCCCTGTTTCACCATTCCCGTCACCCCTACACCCGGGCCCTGCGGCGATCCCTCCCGCACCGGCAGGGACGCGGCAGGGACCTGCCCACCATTCCGGGACACCCGCCGCGGCTCGACGGCGGCGGCGGCGGGTGCCCGTTCGCGCCCCGCTGCGATCACGCCGCATCCCTCTGCGCCGAAACGCCGGTCCTCCGGGAGGTGGCGCCCGGACACTGGTCCTCCTGCCTTCGGGTACAGCGGGGGGAGGTGTGACGATGGCGCTGCTGGAAGTGCGCGGGGTGCAGGTGAGCTTCCCCGGTCCTGGGGGAGGGAGGGTGCAGGCTGTCCGCGGCGTGTCCTTTGCCCTCGAACAGGGGGAAATCCTGGGCTTGGTGGGCGAATCGGGCTGCGGCAAATCCACCCTGGCCCGGGCCTTGGCGGCGCTGGTGCCGGTCAGCGCCGGAGACGTGCTCTTCGACGGCCTCTCGATCCCGTCCCTTCGTGGCCGCGCGCTGCGCCGCCTGCGTCCCGACATCCAGATGGTGTTCCAGGACCCCTATGCCTCCCTGGACCCCCGCATGACCGTGATGGCGACCCTTGCCGAGGCCCTGCGCGTCCGCTCTGCCCTGCACGGTGAGGGGCTCCGCGGCCGCGTCGAGGCCCTGATGGACGAAGTGGGACTGGCCGCGGAGTTCACCCGCAAGTACCCGCACGAATTCTCCGGCGGACAGCGCCAGCGCATCGCCATCGCCCGGGCCCTTGCCGCCGGCCCCCGCATCCTCCTGGCCGACGAGCCGGTTTCCGCCCTCGATGTCTCCATCCAGTCCCAGATCATCAACCTTCTCGGCCGGCTCTGCCGCAGGCACGAACTGACCATGCTGTTCATCAGCCATGACCTGGCCGTGGTACACCATATCGCCGACCGCATCGCGGTGATGTATCTCGGCCGGATCCTGGAGATGGGGCCGGCAGAGCGCGTCCTCGATGAGCCGCTGCACCCCTACACCCGGGCCCTCGTCAGCGCCATCCCGGAACCCGACCCGGAGCGGGAGAGGCTGCGCCGACGCATCCTGCTGCGGGGTGACCCGCCTTCCCCTTTCGCTCCGCCGCCGGGGTGCCCCTTCCACACCCGTTGCCCCTGGGCCGAACCGGACTGCGCCCGGCAATGCCCCGAACTCGATCCGGCGCCCGAACCCGGACGCACCGTGGCCTGCCTCCGCCTCGACCACATCGCCTGACCCCTCCGTCCGGAGCCGCCGGGAGAGGCGCCCGCCCGCTGCAGCGTTCCATCTGGAGCCGGCGGTCCTCCGCCGTACCGGCTTCCGTGCGGCATACCGCCGAGGACGGCGGGTTCCAGCGCCTCTCCTCCGGGCGTTCCACCTGCGCGGGCTCCGGCGACACGGCGCCCGGCGATCCCTCAGGGGGCCGCTGCGGCATTCGCGATACGCGGGTCGGGAGCCTCCCGGGCCACCCGGTCCAGGGCGGTTCGGGCACCCGGCGTCCGAGCCGCCTTGAGGGCGATCAAGGCGCCGGTGCGCAGGCTGTACCCGGCGTCCGAGATGGCCGTGTCGGCAAGGGCGGGGGCCGCCTCCGTGTCGAAGAGCTGTGCGGCCGGGCTCTGGGGGTGGGATGCGGCCAACCTGGCAAGCTGCTGCAGACCGGCAATCTGTACCGATGGAAATTCCTCGTTCCGAACAAGATCGAGAAGAGAGGAGGCATTGGCGGCGAGATCGCCGGGCTGCCCCAGGGCACCGTACAGACGACTGCGCACGGCCGCGTCTTCCTCGGCGCGCAGACGGGCCAGGACGGCCGCGGTCTGGGGATCCTCGTCGGCGTTCATCAGCAGTACCCATGCCGCTTCTTCCCGGACCTCCGAGTCCGGGTGCGTCAGCAGGGGCAGGGCAATGGCGGCGGCACCGGCCCGTTCCTCGTCCCCCAGGGCCTCGAGCATGGCAACGAGGAGTCCCGGGTCCGTGGTCGCACTCGGCGCTGAGAGCGAGCCGAACACGGCCAGGGCTCGTTCCGGCGCCGCCGTCAAGAGGCCCTGAAAGGCTTCCTCGCGCAGGGCGGCGCCGGCCTCCACGGTCCCCAGGCAGAGGGATTCCAGAACGGCCAGGGCGTCGCCCGTACCTGCCGCCGCGAGCTGGCGGATGGCCTCCAGACGCTGGGCCAGGGGCAGGGAAGCATCGACGGCCCGGGCCATGGCTCTGGCCACGGTCTGAGCCGAGGGCGGCGGCGTGTCCGCAGCCGCCGCGGCGCCCTCCCCGTTGGCGCCGCGCACCATGTCGCTGAGCCAGGTGCAGGATGCGGGGAGTTGACCGGACTGCCACAGCTGCCAGAGGCGGGCAAGGGCCTCGGGACCCCCGTAGGCGGCCAGGCGAAGGGCGGCAGCCTCCTTGGCGACCGCGTCGGCCTCCGGATCACTCAGCACGCTCCAGAGACGCTGCAGGCGGTCGTCTTCGGTCAGGTCGCTGTATTCGGCGGGCGCCAGTGGCAACCGCCGGCCTGCGTCACGCCAGGACTGGCGCACGGCTTCCGGCGGCGTGCGGTCGGGATCCAGCGGCGGAGCGGGATACTCTGCCACTTCGCCCTCGGCGGCCGGTCCCCTGCCGTTGACGACCAACAGAGCCACCACACCACAGAGAACGAACAAAACCCCGGCCCCAAGAAGACCAAATCGGAAACGCGGGTTCAAGGCCATTGGATGCTCTGACCGAATCCTTTTCCGGAAATCCAGACCACTTTGGCCGCGCCGTTCGAATAGGTCTCGACCCCCATCTTGAACTTCACGGCCCCGAAGAGGGCATCGACGCCCTTGTTTCCATACACCTGCAGCGTCACCAGGCCTCCCTTGAGGGCGCCCTTGACGAGCATGTCCACCGTGGTCCCGTTGGAGAGCCTCAGCAGGCCGTCGCCCACGATCTTGCCCTTCTCGTCCGTATGGAGGTCGATGGTGAGGGCGTAGGTCCCGTCCATGTCGGCCGGGATGTTCATGGTCACCTGCACGGTCACCTTGTCGCTGCCCGCCACCTTGTCCTTGACGCTCACGGCGCAGGTCCCGTCGAGATTCAGGCCGTTCCTGGCGAGGGTCATCTTGAGCTTGGCGGAGGCATCTCCGGCACTGCCCGAGAGCCCCAGCTTGAGGGTCAGGAGCCCGGCCTTGCCCTTGGCCTTTCCTTTGATGACCAGCGGGATGTCCACCCCTGCTCCCCCGGGCAACGCACCCGTCAGGGTTCCGGTGCCGGTGAGGGTCCCCTTGGGATCATGCTGCAGCTCGAGAGCCACGTTGTAGTTGCCCGCCGCGAAGTCGTAGTGCCCGGTCAGGTCCCAGAGGCTCCTGCCATCGGCATTCGCGGGGTCGTCGAAGAAGGTCTCGAACTCGCCTTCCGGGTCCACCGGAACCACAAGCACGAACTGGGCCGTCAGGGCGACGTTGCTCTGCACGTTCGTCACGGTGCGGGGGTTGGCGGTGCTGCCGTCGTTCCACCCCACGAAGGCGTAGTCCGCATTGGGTACGGCGGTCACCGGGCTGCTGTTGCCGCCGTAGGGCACGATCTGGTTGGCCTGGCCGAGGAGCGTGCCGTTGCCGTCGGTGGCAAAGGTCACCGCGTAGGTGTTGATCTCGAATTCGGCCCTCAGGGTAAGGGATTCGGTGGCATGGACCACGACAGGGTTCTCGCTGCTGTAGAACGCCCCGCCCCGGCTCCAGTGCAGGAAGTGATAGCCCGTGTTGGACACGGCGTTGACGGGGGTCGTGTCGGTGCCATGCAACACGCTCTGGTCGAGGTCCCCGGTGACGGAGCCGTTGTCGCCGGCGACGAACAGGATGTCGTACAGGTTCACGGCGAACTGGGCCGTCACCGCGATGTCTGCCGCCTCCATGAGGATGGCCAGAGGATTCTCGGTACTGTAGGTGGCGCCGTCCCGCGTCCACTCGACAAAATGGCAGCCCGGATCCGGGAGGGCGGTGACGGCGGTCGTCCAGCTGCCGGGGGGGAGATACTGCGTGGCGCTGCCGGCGAGGGCGCCAAAGTCCCCGGCCAGGAAGAG
The DNA here is from genome assembly GCA_016935045.1 of Lentisphaeria bacterium. Taxonomy (GTDB): domain Bacteria; phylum Verrucomicrobiota; class Lentisphaeria; order Oligosphaerales; family JAFGRS01; genus JAFGRS01. The sequence goes on from JAFGRS010000385.1 coordinate 8,678, forward strand.
GGCTTCGTAGAGGATGGTGATGCTGACATCGCCGCACCGTTGCGTGCGGTCGGTTGTCTCGTCCCCGCTCAGGCGGTAGAGAATCGACGACCGGACCCTGTCCGCGGCGGCGTTCGCCGGAACCATGACGGAGAAGTGCAGTTGGGTGCCGCTGGCCGGAACATCGGTGCCGAAGTCGAGACGAACCAACCCCATGTCGTCGCCCGTCCCGGGCAGGCCGTCCAGCCCGTAGCCGGGCTCTTCAACCGGGTCCGGAGTCGCGTCGTCGGTGTCGGCATAGCCATGGTCGTAATACCAGAAGTTGGCAATGTCCTTGGCGTCCACCACGGGCATGTGGAAGAGAAGAGCCAGGGAGTGCGGCGCAACGCTATAGCGCAGCGTGTAGGTGAGCGTGACGGCCGTGGCGGGCTGGGTGGCGATGCGCCTCTGGGAGGGCAGGTGCAGGATGTGGGGAGCCACGGTCACCACCACGGTGGCCGAACCCTGGCGCGAGTCGAGCAGGAAACCGTCCTCGATGGTGTAGTCGAAGGAGACCTTCCCGTCCCAGCCTTCCGGCAGGGGAGAGGGCATCTGGTAGATGATCTGCCGACCGTCGAGGTCGAGGATGGTGGTCCCGTACTCCGAGGTCCCCTCCTTGGGCGGCTCCCCGTCCGGCGGACCCACCGGGGTGCCGACCGCAACGACGTCGAAACTGTCCCCGGCATCCGGATCATAGTCGTTGGCAAGGAGGTCCTCGAAGGGTATGGCGACGCTGGAGTCGCCGCCGAGCATGAACACCTCGTCTCCCACCGCGACGGGGGGATGATTGGGATCGCCATAGAGGAGCAGAAAGACGTGGTCTCCCCCGCTGGGACCATTGGTGACGGTGTAGGTGGTGGTGGCGGTCATGTCGGCCACGCGGATGACGCGGGTGGGCATCTCGATCAGGGCCAGGGAGTGCCCGGCCAGGCCGCCGCCTGCTTCGAGTTCCCATTCCAGGGTGACGGAGGACCCGCCCACCATCCCGGCGGTGCGCAGTTCCCAGACCTGGCTCTCCGCGGGCGGACGGAAGTCCTTCGAGTAGCCCGCGATGTCAGGGTCCGTGGCGGTGAAGTAGAGGATCACGATGCCACTGGTGGGGGGAACGCTGCTGGGCACCGGCAGATCGTGCGGATCATAGCCGGGCAGTGCATCCGTCCTGAAACCGACCTGGTAGGCCAGCAGGTCGCTCGTGGGATGCAGCGGGATGTGAGCGTCCCCGGACGCCCCCACGCGCAACGTGAAGGGCTCGGTCGCCCATGCCCCCGCCGCAAACAGACAACACACCAACAGACCCGTGGCGATGCCCCAGTGCCGCTGTGTTCTCATCATCCTTCGAGACCCCTTTCCGGAATCCGTGGGAGAGCGAATCACCCGCCCGCACTGCTCGCAGACCCCGTGTCCCCAGAACCTGCGGCCGGAAACCTTGCGCACGACAGCCCATCAGGCAGACCGGAAGCCAACCTCGGCCTCCCCGCCGGCAGCCGTCCGGGCGAGTCAGACACCGGATCGAGCCGCGGGACCACGCCGAGATCCCCTTGCGGAGTCCACAACGCGCCCGACCGTCGGGGCGCTGTCCGGCAGCCCTTCGGGCAGGCGTCGATACCCCCGGCTGCTGCCGGTCAGACAATAGGGTAATGCGGACGCGGGACGATTTCAACCGTGCCACCCCAAAATGCACAACGCCGCAGTGAAAACAGGAAGGACTCGGGAATCGGCTCAGCCGGAGCCCTTCGACCTGGCTCAGGGCCTTGAGCAAGGGGTGCCAAGGCGCACCCCGCGTCGAAACGGCTTCGCCCTCCAGTCCGAATCGACTGCGCGACGCCCCATCCCCTGGAGGGCGAGCGTACCGCGAGCATCCCTGCGTTGACGGAGGCATTGCCCAAAATGCGGGACGGGGACTGGAATGTTCGTCTCAGGCACGGCATATTCCGCGATTGGCTGTAGAGTCCGACCGCGTGGAGCCGGGACGGCATGGGTGTCTTCCGGGCGGGTCGAACAGGCAGACGTCATTCGGATCGAGCAAGGCATGAGTCTCTTTGGGCGTGACAAGAAGTCTGGTGCCGCGGCGGCTTCCGGGGAACCTCGCATCCTGAGCACGAGCCAGATTGCCGCCGAGGTCAAGGCCAGGAGCGAAGCCTACCAGAGCGGCGTGGTCCTGTGCCAGGGCTGCGGCTGCCAGATTCCCCTGCAAAAACTCGAACCCCTCAAGATGGTCGAGTGCCCGCAGTGCGAACGCATCATGATCGTGCCTCTCCGGGTGGGGCGCTACTGGCTGTACGAACCCCTCGGGGGAGGCGGCATGGGAAGCGTCTACAAGGCGATCCACGTCGAAATACCCGACCAACTTTTCGCCGTCAAGATCCTCTCCCGCGCCGATCGAACCAAACCCGCAAATATCCACGCCCTGCTCAACGAAGCCCGCATCGGCAAAATCATCGGGAACCACCCCTGCCTGGCCCGTACCATGGACAGCGGCTGCGAAGACAACGAATACTACTCGGCCATGGAACTGGTCCCGGGCGAACGGCTCGACAAACGCATCGACCGCCTGGGACGAATGCCGGAAGCCCAGGTACTGCAGGTCGGGCTCCATCTCCTCGCCGCCGAGCAGCATATCTACAAGTGCGGTTACCTCTACCGGGACATGAAGCCGGAGAACATCATCATCAACATCGAGGGCTATGGCGTCCTCTTCGACTACGGCCTCTGCATCCCCCGCGAACAGGCCCTCCATCCCGCGGACGAGTACGTCTCTGGGTCGCCCTACTACCTGCCGCCCGAACGGCTGCTCGGGACCGGCGAGGATGCCTGCAGCGAGATCTACAGCATCGGCATGGTGATGTACTACGCACTGAGCGGCCAGACGTACTTCGACGCCAAGGAGGTCGAGGCCCTGGCCAAACGGCATCTCTCCCGCGTGCGCCTCTCCGTGGCGGGCAAGCTGAGAGACTTCCGGCCCGAAATCGTCGAACTGCTGAGCAAGATGATCCGACAGGAACCGGCCGAGCGCTACCAGACCTTCCGCGAGGTCGCCCTGGACATCCAGGCCATCCGCAAGGCGAGCATCCGCGCCGACGCCTAACGTCTCGGAATTGCTACACATCTCATTGCGCTGCAAGGACCATGGTCCACGGTCCCCGGTTGCGCGAAGCGCTAAGGGCCCGCGCGGGAATACCTTCCCATTTTGCTGCAGCCAATCCCGGTTCCTGGCAAGGCGCGAGCGCAGCGGGCATACCCGCA
>JAFGRS010000386.1 GCA_016935045.1 Lentisphaeria bacterium
CGGCGGGACGGACGGTCTACGAATGGTCCGCGACCGATCAGCCGGCCGTGGTCCGGGAGGACGCGCTGCCTCCCGCCGAAGCCTACCTGCCCACCCTTTTCCTGACGACGGGCTCCTGGAAACAGTACGCCCGCTCCGTCTACGATGCCCTGGACCGTGCCGCCGATGCAGCCCCCCAAGCCCGCGCCCTGGCAAGGGAAACCGTCCGGGGCGCGGCCGACGCCGCCGAGAAAGTCCGTCGCATCCGGGACCTGGTGTCGAAGCGCATCCGTACCGTCGGCCCCCAACTCGACGACGCCCCGCTCTCCGTGATCGGCGCCGCCGACGTCACCCTCCGGGACGGATACGGCAACTCCGCCGACGTCGCGGCTCTCCTGTGCGCCCTGCTGCGGGAGGCGGGTTTCCGGCCGCGCTTTGTCCTTGCCTCGCGCCTGCCGCGCATCGATGCCCTCGAAGAAGCCTCCATGGCGTCGCCTGCCACGGGGATGTTCCCGGCGGTGCTGGTCGAGGTGAACGTCCGCGGTCTGGGGACGTTGTTTCTGAACGACACGGACCACTACGCGATCCTGGGGGCCAGCGGCCACGACGGCTTTCTCGGGCTTTCGCTCCCGGGCGGGACCTCCCGGCGCATCGCGGCATTGGCGGACATGTCGAGTCGCCGCCACATCGAGGTCGCGATGCGGCTGGATGCCGATGGCAGCGCGGTAGTGGAACGGACGGTCTTCAGTTTCGGCGACCACTTCGCTCAGGAGAACCGCCGCTTCAGCGAGATGCCGCCGGAAGAGCGACGCCGCTACTTCCAGCAGGCGCTGGCCGGCCTGGCCCAGGCCGCGGAACCGGTCGAGGAACTGGAAACGGATTTCCGCTCCCATCCCGGCCGGGAACGGCTGCATGCGGCCATCCCCCACTTTGCCGTCCGGGACGGAGACTACCTCTACTTCAGCCTCGTCGCCACCCTCGGGAACCTCCTCGGGCTGCGAGCTGACGAACGCATCAGCCCGCTCTACCGACCCGGCCCCACACGCCTGCGCATCACCACCCACATCCGGCTCCCCAGGGAATACCCCGAGGCACTGCTGCTGCCGGGACCCCTGTTCTGGAATGCCCCGGCCAATGGCGGCACCGTCTGGATCGGCGTGCGCCAGGATGAGGACGGCAGCATCCGGCTGGTCCATGAGGCCGACCTGAAGCCGGCCATCTACCCACCCTCCGTCTACGATACGCTGCTGAGTATCCACCGGGACCTCACCCATCCCAGCGCCGGCACCGTACTCCTGCGCCGGGGCGAGTAGACCCGGCCGGGGCACTCCACCCCGCGCCGCCGGCATGGGAAGCGCCTCGGAGTGGCTTGCGTTCCAGGACCCGGGCCCGCGAGGCCCCGGGCGGTCCAGGCAAGTATGGCTCGATGCGTAGGAAGGCACATGACACTGCGCGCCGCCATTCTCGGGTTCGTCGGCGTCATTGCCTTGTGCGGTTTCAACTACGTCAACGACAACATCCTCAACCAGACCTACCTCGTGGGCAACAACCTGCCCGTCGCCGTCTACGGTCCGCTGATCCTGTTCGTGGTGGCCGTCAACCCCCTCCTGGCAAGGCTCGGACGACGTGCCGCCCTCTCGGGCCGGGAACTGGCCGTCATCCTCACCCTGGTCCTCGCCTGCTGCTGCATCCCCGCCAGCGGCCTGCTCCGCACCTTCACCAACTCCCTCATCCTGCCGCACCACTACAACCGACTCAACCCGGGCTGGCGAGACAAGGAAGTCCTTGCGCTGGCACCCAAATACATGCTGGCTGATGTGGGTGTCGATGAAGACACGGTGCTCAACGGCTTCGTGCAGGGCCTCGGCGAACCCAACCGCCACATTGCCCTTGCCGACGTGCCGTGGCACGCCTGGACCGGCGCCCTGGCCTTCTGGCTCCCCATCGTGCTCACCCTCTGGTTCGGGCTGACCGCCCTTTCCCTGGTCCTCCATCGGCAGTGGGCGGACCACGAACTCCTTCCCTATCCCATTGCCGAGTTCGCGGATTCGCTGCTCCCCGAGGATGGCGGTCACGGCAGCTCCCTCCTGCGCAACCGCCTGTTCTGGATCGGGACCGGGTTCGTCTTCGCCGTCCACTTCAACAACTTCCTGGCCACCTTCTTCCCGGAGGCCATGATCCCCATCACCCGCCAGCTGAACCTGGCCGGCATGGCTGACCTGGTTCCCTACCTGCGCACCGGGGGCGGCACCCGTCTGCTGGCGCCGGTCCTCTACGCCACCGTCATCGGGGTGGCCTATTTCGTGCCCAAGGATGTCTCCTTCTCCATCGGCATCGGGCCTTTCCTCTGGGCCATGGCTGTCGGTTTCTTCGCGACCTACGGCATCAGCCTGACGTCCAGCGCCGGCGTCTCCGCCACCGGATACCTCTCCCTCAAACCACAGACCTTTGCCCTGCTCGGGGCCAATCTCGGCGTCTTTGGCGTCGTCCTCTTCTGCGGCCGGAACTACTACCTTGCGGTGGCACGCCGGGCCGTCTTCGCGGGAGGTCCCACCCGGGTCGAAGCGGGGGCCGTGTGGGGTGCCCGGATCGCGGCCCTGTGCCTGCTGGCTTTCGTCCTGCAGCTCTCCGCCACGGGCCTCGGCTGGCAGCTGGCGCTGTTCTACACCGCGGTTCTGGTGGTCTTCTACGTGGTCATGGGACGGGTCTTCGCCGAGACCGGGCTGTTCTACAACCAGCCCTTTTTCTTTCCCTGCGTGACCATCTGGGGGCTGATGGGGGCTCAGGCGCTCGGTCCCCGAACCATGCTGATCCTCTTCCTTCTGACCACCGTGCTGCTCGTGGACCCCCGCGAGTCCCTCATGCCCTTCGTCGTCAACAGCCTCAAGCTCCTGGAACTTCGCCGAGTCCCCCTCGGACGCAGCGCCATCCTCTTCGGCGCCGCCCTCGTCCTGGGCCTCCTGGTGGCACTGCCCCTGACCCTGTACTTCCAGTACGACCTCGGGTATGCCAAGTGGGATACCTGGGCCGGGGACTTCGTGCCGAAGATGGCCTTCGACAATGCCGTCAGCGCGGTGGAACTGCTCGAGGCACAGGGCAGCCTCGAAAGGGCCGCGGACCTCCGGGGATGGGGCCGCTTCCGCGCCGTCGCCCCCAATGGCCTCTGCGTTGCCGCCCTCGTGGCTGGACTGGCGCTGGCACTGGCGTGCTACACCGGACGCCTGCGGACCACCTGGTGGCCCCTCCATCCCGTCCTCTTCCTCACCTGGGCAACGGAACCCCCCTGGCGGCTCAGCGGCTCTTTCCTGATCGGCTGGGCCGTCAAGAGCGCCGTCATCAACTACGGCGGCAGCCGCCTCTACCAGAGGCTCAAGCCTCTGCTCCTCGGCCTGATCGCCGGGGAGATCTTCGGAGCCGTCGTCCCCACCATCGTCGGCGCGGGCTACTACCTGGCTACCGGGAACCCCCCGAAACGATTCTGGGTCCTGCCCCTCTGATCCCCAGCCCTCCCCCTTGCCGGCCTCGACGGAGCCTCGGAACACCTTGCCGGCATCTTACCCGGCGGAACAGGGGATGATACCGTGTCGCGGCGGCGGGGGTGTTTTCCGGCCGGGCCGTGGCACCGGATGTCCGGAAAACGGGGGGGATGCCGTGTCGCGGCGGCGGGGGTGTTTTCCGGCCAGGGCGAGGGGGGGAGTGTCCGGAAAACGGTCGCTTCAGCGCAGGGCCTTTGCCGCCAGGACGACGGCGGTGGCCATGAGCATGCCGTGGACCGCCCGCTCGAAGGGCTTGGTGGGGATTCGCCGGGCCAGGGGGCGGCAGGCCAGAAGGGTCACGACGGTCACGGGAATGCAGCAGAGAAGGTGGCGGAACACCTCTCGTGTCCACAGCCCCGCGGAGGCATGTCCGACGAGGATGAACAGGCCCGCGGGCCAGAAGAACGCCTGCATGGTGGCGCGGAACCGTTCCGGGTCCCAGCCGCGCATGGCGCCGTAGACGACCACGGGCGGCCCATTGGTGTTGTAGGCTCCTCCGAGCATGCCGGCGACGAAGCCGGCGAGCAGGGCCCCGTGGTCCGTTTTGAGGTGGAAGAGTCGAGGTCGGGTGAGGCTGTAGAGAGAGAAGAGGAAGATCACGGCGGCCAGGACTCCCTGGACGATGCTCTCCGGGACGCGGGTGAGGAAGATCAGGCCCAGGGGGGTGCCGAAGACAGCTCCCGCCACCAGGCGCCAGGCGTTCCGGAAGCACATGTGCCGCCAGGTCTGCGTCAGCATGATGCTCGCCATGAACATGGCCAGGATCGCCACCAGGGGGGAGACCACCTCCTTGGGCAGAAGGAGCGCCAGCAGCGGCATCGCGATGAGGGCGTTTCCGAACCCGAGCAGGCCGCGCACCGCCGTGGCCAGAACCACGACTGCAATCACCCCGACGGCAATCCAGTCCAAGGGATCTCCTTCCGGCGCGGC
>JAFGRS010000387.1 GCA_016935045.1 Lentisphaeria bacterium
CTCCATGGGGATGGGGACGAACTTGAACTGGAGGTTGCCGTCCTTGTCCACTGCCTGGAAGGCGCCGAGGCTGTTCTGGCCGGTGGCGGTCACGAGGGTGTCAATCTGCTGATTCAGTCGGATCAACTCCAGCTTCATCTTGTTGAGCGATGTGACCATGAATACGGCCAGGATACAGATCAACACAATCGCCAGTACCATCACCGTCTTCGTGGAGTCCCCGGCCTGCGCCTGGGGTTCTGCGGCCCTGTTCTCTTCTGCCATGATCCTGCCCTTTCTCTCTTGCCAGGGGATTGCGCCTGCACATCCCTACTGCTACGCACCACACGCAACAGCTCTCAACGTTTATACACTTAACTGCCCCAAGCCCACGATGCAAGTGCTCCGAACCACAAAAAAACGCATCCGGCGCCAGGGAGATCTGTCCGCGGGACGGAGAAGGGAGCGGGAGCGGCGCAGCGGCGGGACCGTGGCAGCGCGCGGCAAAGTGGGGACGCCCCCGCACAGGATGCGGCGGTTCGCGCCCCGGTCGGTCCCGGTCAGGCGGGTCGGTCGGGGCGTTGTCCGTCCAGCATCCAGGGGGCTCGCATGGGCCGGTGGACCCAGCGCTGCGCCCCGGGATCGTCGGGGAATTCCCAGGCATCCGGGTCCCAGCGCAGGGGCCGTTGCAGCCAGTAGGCGAGATTGCCCAGGTGGCAGACGGTGACCGACCGCGCCCCGACGGCGACATCGCAGATGGGCGGGCGGCGGCTGCGAATGCACTCCAGCCAGTCCCGGAAGTGGCCGGGACTGCGGCGCAGGTGGACTTCGCCCGGACCGGTGGGCGTCCTGCCGATGGACTCCGGGAAGGTCTGCAGTGCATCCCGGCTGACATCGATGCGTCCTTCCGTACCTACGAAGGTAATGCCGTATCCTCCCTTGCCCTGGTAGCCGCCATGGGTGACGAGCACGTCGTTGGCGTAGCGGTAGGTGAGGCGGTCCAGGGGGCTGGACTCCGGCGGCAGGATCTCGACCGGTCCGCTCCCGTCGGCATCGAGGGCCCACTGGACGATGTCGAAGTGATGCGCCCCCCAGTCGGTCATGCCGCCGCCGGAGTAGTCCCGGTAGCCGCGCCAGCGGGAGGGATGGAGCCTGGAGTTGTAGGGACGCCATGGCGCCGGGCCCAGCCACAGGTCCCAGTCCATGCCCTCGGGAACGGGTTCCTCCGGCAGATGGCAGCTCCCGGAGGGCCCTCCCACGGTGACGTGGACGCGCAGGAGTTTCCCGAGGCGACCGTTGCGGACCATCTCGCAGGCGAAGCGGAAACGTCACTGGTACTCGCTGCGTTGCTGGCTGCCGGTCTGGAAGACACGGCCGTAGCGGCGCACGATACGGGTGAGTTCCCGCGCTTCGCCGATGGTCAGGGTAAGGGGCTTTTCGCAGTAGATATCCTTGCCGTTGCGGGCGGCGTCGGCGCAGACCAGGGCATGCCAATGGTCGGGGGTGGCGATGATGACGGCGTCGATATCGGGTCGACGGGTCAGTTCGCGGAAGTCGGCGTAGGCATCGCAGCCCCGGTACTGACCGGACTTGATGCCCTCGGCGTAGGCTTTGTGTACCCGTTGCCGAGCCGCCTCCCGCCGTTTGCCGTCCACGTCGCACACGGCCACGACCACGGTCTCGGGCGTCCCCAACGCCCGGCCCAGGTGGCCGCCGCCCATGCCGCCTACGCCGATGACGCCGAGCGCCAGCCGGTTGCCGGAAGCCTCCTCACCCAGCAGCCGAGGCAGGATCAACGGCCCGGCGAGAACACTGGCTCCCGTGCCCCGGAGAAACGTGCGTCGGGATAGGCTCCGCCCCGCCATGACCATCCTCCAGCCGCTTGCCACATCACGCCGGCACGGGCCTCCGCGGAGCGGCCCGTCCAGACCGTCACAACCTATCGCGAAAGCCGATAGCCGCAAGTCGGACTTCGCGGCGGACGGGGCTGACGCAAGGTCCGCCGCGGGAGTGGACAGCAAGGCTGGCAGGCGCACTTCCGCCTGCGCAGAGACCCAGCTTCGGCGGGACAAGCCATGCGGCGATCCGGACTCCCCAGCGTGGGAGGCGCGCTCCGAGCGACTCGCCACGGCCAAACGGAACCGCTGAGCATGGCGATGGCCGGCGGGGTCGGCCCCACCGGCCCCACCGGATCGGTCGGATCGGTCGGATCGGTCGGATCGGTCGGATTGGTCGGATCGGTCGGACGCAGTGCCGGCCGGCACGGAGGCATTCCCCGTGCGGAACGTTATGTTGTATCGGTTTCCGGTGTCTCTCCGTCCGCGGCCGGGGCCCCTCGGGCGGCAGGTACGATCGGTCGTCCCAGCAGCGCGAAAGGGCAGCCCATGACCACCCCGGAAGCACTGGAACTTGTTTCAGGCGAGAGGATGCGGCGGGACCTGTTCCTTCTCAGTTCCGCGCCGTTGCCTTTCCGCACGGTGAGGTACACGCGGCCCGGGAGTTCCGTCTGTTCGTTGCGTGAGGTGGACGGGATGGTTGCGTCCTGCCTCGTGGAGGCGGGCTTTCGGGTGAGCGAGACGCGGCAGCGCGTGCAGGCGTTCCGCTGCGACCGCGGCAAGCCGCTGCATCACTGGTATGCCAGGCCGGAACCGACCGACCCCTGGTATGACGCGTTCAACGTCGAGGGGGCGCGCGAGGGCAGGGACCTCCCCGGGGAGATCATCCAGCTGGTGTCCCACAAGGACTCCATGAGCTGGATCGACTCGCCCGGGGCGCTGGACAATGGCGTGGGGACCGTGGCCAACATGGAACTGGCGCGAGTCTTGGCGAAGGTCCCTCTCCGACGCACCGTGCGCATCCTGTTCTGCAACGAGGAGCATACCCCCTGGACCAGTCGAGCCGCGGCCGAGAGCGCGGCCCGGCGTGGAGATCACATCCTGGCCGTGCTGAACCAGGATTCCCTGACCGGGAAGTCGGACCGGGACGCGGCACAGGGTCGCCGCACCCACGCAGTGGCCTACAGCACCGAGGAGGGACGGGCGCTGGCACACCTCCTCAAACGCCTCCACGATGCCGCGGACATCGGCCTGGATCTGACCCTCGTCCACAAGGAACGCGTCAACGACGACGACGGCATGTTCATCCAGGCAGGCTTCCGGACCACCGTGATGAACGTCGGCTCCTTCCCCTACGCGGACAGCCAGTACCACCTCGAAGGAGACCGCCCCGAGCGGGTGGACATCGACAACCTGGTCCGCAGCGCCAGGCTGGTCCTGGCGGCGGTGCTGGCCCTGGACGCGGAAGGGGAAGCCGCCCTGCGGCCGCAAGGGTAGTCGGCGGCGTCTCCGCACCCTCTCCCCGTCCTTTCGGTCCCTGGGGTTCCTTTCCCCCGAGCCTTCCCATCGGCCGCCGGCAACTCTCAGCCCACGACCTTGCAGTAGATCACCTTGCCGTCGCCGGGGCCGTAGAAGTCTTCGAGCACGGTTTCGAGCGTATAGGCTGTTTTCTCGTAGAAGGCGCGGGTGGGTGTGTACTGGGGTCGCGAGGAGGTCTCGATATAGACTCTTCGGCCGCCCTGTTCACGGATGCGTTGTTCGCTGCGTTCGAGGAGTTTCCTGCCCACCCCCTGTCCCTGGAAGTCCGGGTGGACCGCGATCCAGTACAGGTCCCAGCTCCCGGCGGTACAGGCAATGGGGCCGAAGGCACTGTAGCCCGCCAGTCTGCCCCCGCTCTCGGCGAAGACGAAGTGGTAGCCCGAATCGAGACCCCGTGCCAGGCGTTCCTCGACCAACTCGACGGCAACCGGCACCTCGTGCGGCAGGAAGAAGCCGGTCGCGTCGATGAGGTCCCGTACCCGTGCCCGGTCACTCGGGACGGGTTCTTCCCGCAGCGTCAGGTCGCCGACGTGGCGCCGTTTCCCCGGGCTGTTCTGCCGCTGTGAGGAGGTCACCAGGCCGGTGAAGAACGCGCGCGCGTTCTGGCCCAGGGTGAGGGTACGGTATCCTCCCTCCTGGACCACCAGCACGGGGAGGCCCAGTGCCCCGATGAGCTGGCCGTTGGCCTCGAAGTCCGCGGCCCGGAGAGCCCACGTCCCCGTGGGGTCGGACTTGGCCGGGTCCAGTCCCAGGGGCACCACCAGGAAGTCGGCCGCGTAGCTTTGCATGGTGCTCAGGGCGGACTCGAGCGCCTTGCGGTACTTCGGGCCGTCCACGGTCTCGGGCAGAGGCAGGTTCCGGTTGAAGCCCTCGCCGTCGCCCTCCCCGATCTCGTCTTCGAAGCCGGCGAAATAGGGGTAGGCGAAGCTGGGGTGCCCATGGATCGAGACGGTGAGGACGTCCGAACGGCCGTAGAAGATGTCCTGCTGCCCGTTGCCGTGATGGTAGTCCAGGTCGAGGATGGCCACGCGGCCATGGGCGCGCAGGTACTGGGCCGCGATGGCGGCGTTGTTGAGGTAGCAGAAGCCGCCGAAGACTGTCCGTTCCGCGTGGTGGCCGGGGGGTCGGGTCAGGGCATAGGCGACCCGGCGTCCTTCGAGCAGTGCCCGGGCGGCGGTGAGAGCGCAGTTCACGCCCCCGCGGGCCGCGGGCCAGGCATTGCGGCTGATGGGGGTGAAGGTATCCATGGCGTAGTATCCCGGCAGGACGGAGGGTTCCCGGGGAGGCCTGGTCTTGTTGCGGATGGGGAACACATAGGGATAGAGGACCTTGCCCTCGGGCATATCGGCGCAGGCCTGGCGCAGGTAGCTGACGAGGGTCCGGTCGTGAACCGCGAGGACATGGGAGTCGGGGAAGGACGATGCCTTGACCGTTTCGGCAAGGCCGGCGCCGTCCAGGGCCGCGAGGATGCTCTGCACCCGTACCGGCGCCTCGGCATAGCCGCGTTCGCGGATGTGATGCATCGCGTGGGTCTCGTTGACCACCAGGACCATCGGCTCGGAGGGATGCGGATGCACCCGCGCCCGCACTCGTGCCGGCTTCATGTAGCGCAACTCCCGCAACCCGTAGGCCCCGTCCCGGATCGAGTCCAGCACCCCGCGCACATACTCCGGAGGGCACAGGTAGCCGTACTTGCGTTCGAGGATCGCCTTCACGACCTGCTTCAGGCAGGCGGCATCCGGTAGGGGATGGGTGTCCAACCCGTCGAAGACCAGGTGGGGCATGCCCTTCTGTTCCTGTTCCCTGACGGGTGTCTCGTAGGCAGTTCCGACGACGGGACGGGCCCCGTAGCGTTCGTAGAAACGCAGCCGGGCCCGGTTCTGCTCCCGTTGCACGCTGTCGCTGCATTCGTCGGGGTCGTCGGGCAGGCACTCGAAGAACAGGCCCCGCGCGCCAAGGGTCGCGGCATCCTCCCGCACCCGGTCATAGAGGGCCCCTCCCAGGCCGCCGCCGGAACGCCCCTTGGCCGTCGCGATCCAGTCCAGGTACGAGAACCCGATCTCGGGCTCGTGCAGGACCAGGGCAAAGCCAAGGACTTTGTGCCGCATGGTCTCGGCGACATAGAGCACGGTCCGGAAGCGTTGGCCGAGGGGATTCCGCAGCTTGGGGCCGATGCCCTTGACCTCCTCTTCCCGGGCCGCGGGGAAGTTCTCCCTCAGGATGCGGCCGACGTCCGCCAGCGCCTGGCGGTTGATCGGCAGAACGTCGTCGTGGATGCGGCGGATGCGGAACGAATGTGCCATGCAGACTCTCCTTGGCCCCCGGTCATCGGCAGCGCGGGAACCCCATGCTCAACGCGGCGGGGCGCGTCCCCCGACGCACTGGCCGCGGGCCGCGGCCGTTCCGGCCGTTGATCCATGGCCGGCATCCGAACACGATCAGCCCCTGGCGGCGGCGTCCAGGATCCGGCCCACGAGGTCCGCCCGGTTCAGCCCTGCCCGGGCCGCTGCCGCCACGAACCCCGCTTCGGGCGAGAGACAGGGGTTCGTGTTCACTTCCAGCACCCACGGCGTGCCCGCGGCATCCACACGGAAATCCACCCGGGCGTAGCCGCGCAGGCCGAACGTATCCCAGCAGGCCAGCGCCAGGGTCCGCAGATCGTCCAGGAGGGACGCGTCCGAGGCCGGGAAATCGAAGCTGCGCGGGGTGTTGTTGTACTCGTAGGAGCCCTCGTCCCACTTCGCCCGGTAGTCCACCACCCGGGGCCGTCCGTCGCCGTAGCCGAGAAAACGGATCTCGGCACAGGGCAGCACCTGCGCCCCCTCGGCTCCTCCCAGAACGGAGAGGTTGAACTCGCGTCCGTCGACGAAACGTTCGAGGAACCACGGTCCGGGGGCGCGTACCGCGGCGGCCGCCAGGATCTCCCGTGCCTCCTGGGGGCAGGCGAGTTCGAACAGGAAGCCATCGTCCATGGCGAAGGAGGCGTGTTCCCAGGCGTGCTTGCGGATGTAGGTTCCCGGCACGAAGGGTGTCGGTGGTGGGCCATCGGCCTCGCACCAGGCAGGGGTTGCCAGGCCCGCGTCGCGCAGGAGGCGTTTGGCCAGGGTCTTGTGGCTGGACGCGGCGAGTCCGTCCGGGGGTGCCCCGGTGTAGGGCACCCGGGCGGTTTCGAGGAGGTAGGGGACGACCGCCTGCAGCATGCCGCAACCGCCCAGCGACTCGACCAGGTTGAAGACGACGTCGGGACGGTGCGCGGAAAGAGAGCGGGGGACGCATTCCAGATCCAGGCCGCAGCTCTCCACCACCGCCCTGTGCCCGAGTGCGCGGAGCCCGTCTTCGACCAGGGCAACCTGGCGCAGAACGTCCGCTTCGTCCGCAGCCGCGCCCGGCGCCACCGCATTGTGCAGCACCAGCACCGTCATGGCCCCACTCTCCCCGCGGTCTCCGCGTTGCATCGCGCCGCGGCCGAGTCGACGATGCGCCGGATGAGGGTCCGGTAGGAGAGGCCGGCCAGGGCCGCGACGATGGGGAGGTCCGAGTGCTCGGGATGCAGGCCGGCCAGGGGGTTCACCTCCAGGAAGTGGGGCACCCCCGCGGCATCGCAGCGCAGGTCCACCCGCCCGGCATCGCGGCAACCGAGGACGCGCCAGGCCTCGAGGGCAGAGCCTTCCGCCCGGGCCGCCACCGGATCGTCCTCCGCCCGCAGCAGACGGTAGCTGACGCGTTCCTCGCTGTTCTCCTTGTTGGCGTAGGAATACACCCCCTCCTCGGCCCCCTCGCGCAGAAGGACTTCCATCGTGCCCACGGCCTCGGCGGCGGGCCCCGTTCCCGTAATCCCCACCGTGAACTCGCGCCCGGGAAGAAACCCCTCCACCAGAACCGGCTGCCGATAGCGCCGCAGAAGCGCCTCGCACACCGGCCCCAGCGCCCCGATGCCGGCCACCACGGAGGCAGCCGTGACGCCCTTCCCCGTGCCCTCCGCCAGGGGCTTGGCAAAGTACGGCGCCGGGAAGGGCACCGCGGCCGCGTCCGCAACCGTCTCGACCACGTGGAAGGGGGCCGTCGGGATGCCCGCATCCCGTACCACCCGCTTCGTCAAGGCCTTGTGGAGCGTCAGGCCGAGAACGACCCCGTCGGAGAAGGTGTAGGGGATGCGGAAGGCCTCGAGCAGCGCCGGCACCTGGGCCTCGCGAGCCACGCCGTGCAGCCCCTCCGCGATGTTGAAGACCAGGTCCCAGCGGTCCCCCGCCAGCAGCCGCGCCATCAGGGCCCGGAGGTGCCCGATCCGGTCCGTTTCGTGCCCGAGGGTCCGGAGGGTGTTCTCGATGGCCGCCACCGTCTCGTCGCGGTCGAGTTCCGCGGTTTCCTCCTCGCCATAGCCCATGGCGAGGTACTCGCTGCGGAGGTCATAGGTCAGGCCGATTCGCATGCTGATCCGTCGTCCCTGATCTACTGGCGGAAGGCTTCCTGCCAGGCCCGGCTGTCCTCGCGGTTCCGCTCCCGGGTTAGCGGCGAGACTCATACCGTTCGGATGCCAAACGCAGAGCAGCGACGGGAGCCCCCGCGTCTGCCTGCGCGGACACGCAGACAGGTCTCGCGGCCAGTGCCCACGAGGCCGTGGGCGCTCCCGCGAAGGCAGCAACGCGCGACCGAACCGTCGGTGGTTGCAGGCCATTGCTCGGCGACGGACATCCAAGCCGTATCAGGCATCCTGATCCGGCGGAGAATGGATGAACCCAGTGCCGATGCGGTGGGATGGCGCCGGCGGGCTGTCCCGCCGCGCCTATGCCTCCGGCGGACACGGGGGAGGATCGGGATAGCGGTATTCCCGGCCCTCGTAGTTGCGCAGCACGAGTTCGTTGCCGTCGTGGCCGAGGACGTAGTGCGGCATGAGGGGGATCTTGCCGCCGCCGCCGGGTGCGTCCACGACATATGTCGGTACGGCGTATCCACTGGTATAGCCGCGCAGGCCGCGGATGATCTCGACTCCCTTCTCGACCGTGGTACGGAAGTGGGCCGAGCCGCTGATGGGATCGCACTGGTACAGGTAGTACGGGCGCACACGCATGCGCAGGAGGTGGTGCACCAGGGCCTTCATCGTGTCGACGCTGTCGTTGATGCCCCTCAGCAGGACCGTCTGGGAGCCCAACGGGATGCCGGCATCGGCCAGCATGCTGCAGGCGCGGTAGGCCTCGGCGGTGCATTCGAGGGGGTGGGTAAAATGCAGGCTCATCCACAGGGGATGGTAGCGGCGCAGCACGCGCAGCAGGTTCAGCGTGATGCGCTGGGGCAGTACGGCAGGGGTCTTGGTGCCGATGCGGATGATCTCGACGTGGGGGATGGCGCGCAGTTGGTGCAGAATCCAGTCCAGCACGTCGTTTTCGAGAATGAGCGGATCTCCGCCCGAAACCAGGACGTCGCGGACGGCAGTGTGCGACCGGATATACGCGAAGGCCGTCTCGAGACGCTCCCGGGATGGACGGATGCAGCCGTGACCCACAAGGCGCGAACGGGTGCAGTAACGGCAGTACGTCGAACAGGCGTCGAGGGCCAACAGCAGGACGCGATCCGGATAGCGGTGGACCAGGCCGGGGACGGGGCTGTGGCCTTCCTCGCTCAGGGGATCGTCGGATTCACCGGGGCCCTGGACATGCTCGTGCACCGTCGGGATGACGCAGCGGCGCAGGGGATGCTGTGTCTCCGAGGTGGCCAGGAGGCTCATGTAGTAGGGTGTGATCCCGGCGGGGAGCCGGGCGCCCATTTCGGCAAAATAGGCCTCTTCGTCGGGGGCGAGGGAGAGCATGGAGCGGATGCGATCGGCGCTCTGGATGCGGTTGGCCAGGTGCCAATGCCAATCGCGCCAGTCGCGGGCGGTGGCGGCGGGGAAGAAACGGCGACGGTACACCACGCGACGGGAGAAACCACGTCGCAAGCGGGTGCGCAATCCGGCACGCCGCGGTTCGCTGCCGTCGGTGTCCGACGCCGACAGCACGGCCGGCCCGAGTGGGACCGGCTCACGGGTGCCCGTCAGGACCTCTGCAACCGGGTTCATCCTTGTCTGTCCTCCTTGGTTGCCGGGACCGGGGTCCGATGGCGCCAGCCATCGTCCTCGAACACGGCGACGGAACACGAACGCTCCAACGCATTGCCCCCGGCGGCATTCCTGAAATGCAGAATGCCCCGTGGTTGAAACCTGGTGGACTCCCCCCAAGCAGCACCAAGGTCGAAGCCTAAGCCCAACCCTGTCACGACTGCCGTTTTCCCTGCCGCGGAACCCGTTGGCGGCGGTACCAGAGGGCCGAACCCGCTATGCCTGTTTCCCCCTGCCCATCAGGGAGACGTTGGCGCCGACGCCGGCGGAAGATCACGTTCCGCGATTGGCGAAATAGCATACAGCGGCATTCCACGGAATGCAAGGGGAATCGCGTGGAACTCAGGGCTGTTTCAAGATGCGGTGGATCGGTTCCCGCCGCCACTGCCCTTGCGGCAGTGGAGCGCCGATCCGGGGTGA
>JAFGRS010000388.1 GCA_016935045.1 Lentisphaeria bacterium
CGCGAATGCCCGCGCGGCCGCGAGCGTTCCATGCCCCCTGGAGCGCGAGCGTACCGCGAGCATCCCTACGTTGACTGAGGCCTTACCACCAGCGCGGCGACTCCGCGACGGCATGCGGCAAAGGAGAAGTCGGACTCCGCGTCAGGGGCCTGGACCCGTGGGGAGCCGCGTCTCCCACTCCGGGTCGAGCGTGCACGTGACCCCACCCGCAGCGTCGTTCCCGTCCCCGCCGCTCTCCCGTTTCTCCTTGTGCCCACGGCAAGACGGCCTATCGTATGGACCGGCTGCCCGGGCTTGGCCCGGCAGTGCATACAGGCCATTCCAGCCGGCGGCAGGAGAGGACTGCCCCCGGCGGGCAGCCGCGGCGGCCGGGAGCGCGGCCCGTTGGGCACACCGGCGGTTGCTGCGGGTCCCGCGGCCGGCATGGAGAGGATCGCATGGACACGGTTGAGACCACACTGCCCTACGAGGAGGTCCAAGGCCTGGACTTCGGGGTCGAGAGGGTGGGGGAACCCGGCCTGGATTCCCCCCTCCACGGCGTGCGCTTCGTCGACGACGACGCAGGGGTCTCCTTCTATGCCGATGCCGGCCGTATCGCCCAGATCCTCGCCCAGGGCAGCCCGTTGCCTGCCTTCGCCGCGGCCGGACCCCGCCGGCGGCTCTACCACGATGCCCCCTGGACCCGCGCCGCCATCGTGACCTGCGGCGGGCTCTGCCCGGGATTGAACGACGTCATCAAGGCCCTGGTCAACACCCTCTTCCTGGACTACGGCGTCGACAGCGTCTTCGGCATCCCCTACGGCTACCGCGGCCTGGTGCCCGGCCACGGACTCAAACCCATCGAACTGACCCCGGACCTCGTGGACGGCATCCACGAAGACGGCGGCTCCATCCTCAAATCCTCCCGGGGGCCCCAGTCCACCGAGGAAATCGTGAAGACCCTCGATCGCCTCAACATCGGGATCCTGTTCACCATCGGCGGCGACGGCACCCAGCGCGGCGCCCGCGATATCGTCGAAGAAGCGAGGAAGCGCGGCCTCAGTGTCAGCATCATCGGCATCCCGAAGACCATCGACAACGACCTCGATTTCATGGAACGCACCTTCGGTTTCGAGACGGCCATCTATGCGGCGGCGCCCGTGATCAGCTCGGCCCATGTGGAAGCCAAGGACGCCTACAACGGGATCGGCCTGGTGCGACTGATGGGCCGCGATTCGGGGTTCATCGCCGCCTATGCCACCCTCGCCAACAGCGTGGTGAACTTCTGCCTGATCCCCGAAGTGCCCTTCGCCCTCGAAGGGCCCGGCGGCTTCCTGCCCGTCCTGGAACACCGCCTGGCCGAGAAACAGCATGCGGTCATCGTTGTGGCCGAGGGCGCGGGGCAGGACCTCTTCGCGGATCAACCCCAGCGCAGGGACAGCTCGGGCAACGTCCTTCACCACGACATCGGGCTGTTCCTCAAGGACCGCATCCGGGACTATCTGCAGAGCCGCGGCATCGAGCACAGCATCAAGTACTTCGACCCCAGCTACCTCATCCGCAGCGTGCCGGCGCGGGGCACCGACGCGATCTTCTGCCTGCACCTGGCTCAGCACGCCGTGCATGCGGCGATGGCGGGTTTCACCAACATGGTGGTCGGCTACTGGAACGGCCACTTCGTGCACATCCCCATGGCCCTCGCCACGCGGCAGCGCCGTCGCATCGACCCGCGCGGGCAGCTCTGGCAGAGCGTCCTGGCCGTGACCCGCCAACAGGCGGCCTGGCAGGCCGGTTGCGCCTGAGCGGCAACCCGGGGCATGGTCGACGTGTCGAAGTCGCGATGCGTCAGAGGACCCTGAGGGTCGGTCCGGTTTGGATATGTGTCACAGTGGTCAGGAGCAGGGAACATGGCAACACCTTCCAGGCGGGAGTTTCTCAAGCGGGTCAGCGGCGGGGCCGTACTGGCGGCCGGTCTCGGTGTGCGGGCAGCGGAAGCCGCCGGCACGGCCCCGGGCACGAAACCGTCGGGCACGGGGCCTGGGGCGATTCCCCGGCGCGAACTGGGACGCACCAAGGCGTCGGTCTCCATCCTGGGTCTTGGTCTCGGCAGTGCGTTCACGAAACCCTTCGAGAAAGACCCGGACCGGGCCGGGAAACTCCTCCTGCGGGCCCTCGATCATGGCATCAACTACTGGGATACCTCCAGGACCTACGGCGTCAGCGAAAGCCTGATCGGTCCCGCCCTGGCGCAGGTGAGGGATCGCGTCTTCATGGTCAGCAAGACCGGCAGCCGGACCTACGACGGCTTCATGAAGGACCTCGAAGTCAGCCTCAGGAACCTGCGCACGGACTCCCTGGACCTCTACCACATGCACAACTTCAGCGCCAAGACCGATCCCGACCTCGGCGCGGTCGAGAAGGGCGCCCTGCGCGCCGCCCGCAAGGCCAGGGAAGAGGGCCTGATCAGGGCCTACGGCGTCTCCGGACACAGCGGCGCCGCCATCCTGATGGAGTGCATCCGGCGCTTCGACCCGGATGCCGTTCTGACCATCTTCCCGGCGGATCGCCCCGACAGCGGACGCTACGAGGACGAACTGCTGCCCCTGGCACGGGAGCGCAACCTGGGAGTCATCGCCATGAAGACCGTGCGCATGGCGAAGCAGTCCGACCTCAAGGGAACGGACCTCATCCGCTATGCCATGAGCCTCGATGGCGTTGCCACCACCATCGTCGGACTCGACGGCCAGGCGCTTCTGGACGAAAACGCCGCCATGGCGGCAGCCTTCACGCCCCTCGGACCCGGGAAACGGGCCCAGATGACCATCGAGGTCCGCAAGGCCCTCGCCGGACTCACGGCCCCCTGGGACACGCCGGGGTACATGGACCGGCTCCCGGCATAGCCTGTACAGACGGCGCTACACGTCTGTTCAAAACTCCGGCGGCGAGCATGTGCTTCCGTCCCGTACCTGCCCTCCCGGTCAAGGCCGTTCTGCGAACCGTTTTCCGGACACGCCGCGCACACCCGCGGCCGGAAAACACTCCGGCCCGGGGCGTGTGTTCCAGGACTCACCGGCCTGCGCGAGGGGGACTCCCACTCCCGCGGCGTTCCGGTCGGGTTCCATTGGCGCGGACGCTCGGGGGGCGATATGCTCTGTGATCCTCTGCAGGCGCGGTTGGCCGGACAAGGTCAGGATCGGGACGGTGTTGCCGATGCGTACGATGCTGTTGTGGTTGCTCCCTCTGTCGGTGCTCTCTGGGGCGGACTGGCCGCAGTGGCGACACGACGCCGGGAGGACTTCGGCGTCTCCGGATGGCATCGATCCCGAACTCGACATGCGCTGGGAGTTCAGCCTCCCTCCCCTAGAACCGTGCTGGCAGGAACCGGTCAACCGGGAGCGGATGCCCTTTGACGCGGCCTATGAACCCGTAGTCGGCGGAGGCATCCTGGTGGTCGGTTCGAACCGGGACGACACGGTACGGGCGTTGGATGCGGGCACCGGGGCGCTGCGCTGGACAGCCGTAACGGACGGCCCGGTCCGCCTGCCTCCGGCAATCCGGGGGAACAAGGTCTTCGCGGTCAGCGACGATGGTTTCCTGCGCGCCCTGGCACTGGACAGTGGCCGCGAGCTGTGGCGTGTACGGGGCGGTCCGGATGGCCGCAAGGTCCTGGGCAACGGCCGCCTGGTCAGCGCCTGGTGTGCCCGGGGCGGCCCGGTGGTGGAGGGACCGCGGGTGGTTTTCGGGGCTGGCATCTGGCCTTTCATGGGAACCGCGATC
>JAFGRS010000389.1 GCA_016935045.1 Lentisphaeria bacterium
CTCGCTCGGGACGTACCACTGCGGGTATGCCCGCTGCGCTCGCGCCTTGCCAGGAACCGGGATTGGCTGCAGCAAAATGGGAAGTTACTTCCGCGCGGGCCCTTACCATCAGGAACGGCTGCGCATACAGTCAAAACAGAGAACCGATCCCGGTGCCTCGGCCGCGTTGACATCGTCCCTCTGCACGTGCAGTATACGTGCAACGTGCAGGGGGTATCGAGCCATGCGGACAAAGCTCACGCTCACGGTTGACGGAGAGGTCTGCGATGGCCTTCGCCACGAGGCGCGTTGTTCTCGTGTGGGGAGACGTGCCCGGTCCGACGTTGTCTGGAGGAACCGACATGCCAATCCGATCGCAGGCAGTGAGAATGATGGCCGGGGTCGCCCTCGTGGGGCTTGCGTTGGGGCGCCTGCACGCTGCCGGCGGGCCATTGCCGGAGCACTTCCTGAATCCTCCCTCCGCGGCGCGGCCGTGGGTGTACTGGTTTCCCCTCGATGGCAACCTGACGCGCGAGGGCATCACGGCCGACCTCGAGGCGATGGCGCGGGTCGGGATCGGCGGCGTCCTCACCATGGAGACCGCGCAGGGCACCCCCAAGGGCCCCGTCCCCTTTGCCAGTGAGGCCTGGTACGGGATGCTCGGGCACGCCTTCCGGGAGGCCGCCCGGCTGGGCCTCGAGGTCAACATGAACAACGACGCGGGGTGGTGCGGCAGCGGCGGACCGTGGATCACCCCGGAGCTGTCGATGCAGCGCCTGGTCTGGACCGAGACCGCGGTCACGGGACCCGGGCGGTTCGACGGGACACTGCCCCGGCCCCAGGCCGTGCGGGACTACTACCGCGACATCGCCGTGCTCGCCTATCCTACGCCCGCGAAGGGGACCCGCATCCAGCAACTCCGCGGCAAGTCCATGGCCGTCCGCGAAGAGGTCCCCCTGCGCACGTCCTATCCTGCGTTGCCGCCAGAAGCCGTCATTACCCGCGGGAGCATCGTCGAGCTGACCGCGAGGCTGACCCCCGACGGGGGCCTCGAATGGGAAATCCCGGCGGGAGCCTGGACGATCCTCCGCCTGGGCCATACCACCACCGGCAGGGAGAACCACCCCGCCCCCAGCGACGGCCGCGGACTGGAATGCGACAAGCTCAGCAGGGACGCCGTCGAAACCCATTTCCGCCACCTGCTCGGGAGGCTGGCCGCGGCGAACCGGGAGGTGACCGGATCGGGAAGGACCTTCGTGCGCGCGCACATCGACAGTTGGGAGGTGGGCTCGCAGAACTGGACGCCGGGCTTCCGCGAGGAGTTCCGCCGGCTGCGGGGCTACGACCCGTTGCCGTTGCTGCCCGTGCTGGCCGGCTGCGTGGTCGACGGCGCCGAGGTCTCCGAACGCTTCCTGTGGGATGTGCGCATGACGATCGCGGAACTGCTCGCGGCGAACTACGCCGGTCAGATGCGCGAACTCGCGCACCGCCACGGCCTCGAACTGTCCATCGAAGCCTATGGCGACGGACCGTTCGACAACCTGGCCTACGCCGGACAGACCGACGAACCCATGTCCGAATTCTGGTCCTGGAGCCGGTTCGGCGCCGCGGGGTCGTGCCTCGAGATGTCCTCCGCCGCCCATGTCTACGGCAAGCCGATCCACGGCGCGGAGGCGTTCACCGCGACCGATGCCGAGCGCTGGCAGGGCCACCCCGGCAACATCAAGGACATCGGCGACTGGGCTTTCTGCGCGGGAATCAACCGTTTCGTCTTCCACCGCTACGCCCTGCAGCCGTGGCGGGACGTCCGGCCCGGGGTGAGCATGGGGCCCTGGGGACTGCACTACGAGCGCACGCAGACCTGGTGGGAGCAGTCCCGCGCCTGGCACATGTACCTGGCCCGCTGCCAGGTCCTTCTGCAGCAGGGGCTGGTGGTGGCGGACCTCTGCTTCCTGATGCCGGAGAACGCGCCGCAGTCCTTCCACTCTCCCGTCAAAGGCAGCCACGAACGGCCGGGCTGGAGCTTCGACGGCTGCCCCCCCGAGGCCCTGCTGACGCGGATGGAGGCGCGGGACGGCCGCATCGTGCTGCCGGACGGCATGAACTATCGCCTGCTGGTGCTTCCCCGGGTCGGAACGATGACGCCCCGACTCCTCGGCAGGGTCCTCGAACTGGTGCAGGCGGGAGCGACCGTCCTCGGCAATCCGCCCCTCCGCTCCCCGAGCCTGTCGGGCTACCCCGAGTGCGACGCCGAGGTGGGCCGCCTTGCCCGGGAGCTGTGGGGAAACGAAACCGAGCCGCCCGACGCACTGACCGAGCGCACCGTGGGCAAGGGCCGCGTGGTGTGGGGACGCGAACTGCAGCCGACTCCCGACCCGGAATACCCCACCGAGAGCGCCCTGGGCAGGGCCAGGTGGATTTGGTTCGACGAGGGCCAACCCGCCCGTAGCGCACCCGTGGGCAGCCGCTTCTTCCGGCGTACGGTCCCCATCGACGCGGCCGCCAGGGTCGCGTCGGCACGCCTCGCCATCACGGCCGACAACGAGTTCGAGTGCTGGGTCAACGGCCGCCGGATCGCCCACGGCGACGACTGGCAGCGAGTCTACACGACGAACGTCGCACACCTGCTCCGGGGCGGCCCGAACGTCATCGCGGTAACCGCCCGGAACGGCGCGGAAACGGCCAACCCCGCCGGACTCGTGGCCGCCCTGACGGTGCGCTTCGCGGACGGCCGCAGACTCGAGGTGGTCACCGACGAGACCTGGGAGGCGTCCAGGGCAGCCGAGGGCGACTGGCGGACCGCGGCATCGGTCCCGGGCTGGAGGGCGGCCGCAACACTCGGACCGCTGGGGATGGCGCCCTGGGGAGAACTCGAGGAGGGCGCCCCCGGCAGCCGGGACCCGACCGTCGACCTGGCGGTGGCCTCCCGTGTCCTGGCCGGATGGGGGGTGGAGCCGGACTTCGCCTGCCTGTCCCCCGGGAACCAGGCGGGCCCGCGCTATATCCACAAACGGGCCGGCGAGACCGATTTCTACTTCCTGGCCAACAGGGAGGCCGTGGAGCGTGACTTCGTCTGCGCCTTCCGGGTGGCGGGGAAGCGTCCCGAACTGTGGTGGCCCGACACGGGGCGCATCGAGGCGGCGGCGGCCTTCGAGCCGGCCGGGCCCTGCACACGCCTGCCGCTGCGGCTGGGGCCGTTCGGCTCCGTGTTTGTCGTCTTCCGCGAGCCGTTGGGAGACCTGGATCCGGTGGTGACGGCGACCCGCGACGGCAAGGCCTTCCTGCCGGAGCCGAAGTCGGAGGGGGATCTGGTGGTGGTCAAGGCGGTCTACGGATTGCTCGAGGATGCGGCGGCGACGAGGGACGTCACCGCGAAGGTGCAGGCACTCGCGGACGGGGGCACGCTCTCCTTTCCGGTGGCGGAGATGGCCAAGGGCGATGACCCGGCCTACGGGCAGGTGAAAACCCTGCGCGTCGACTACACGGTGAACGGGGAACCCTTCTCCGCGAGCAGCACCGACGGGCGCGCCCTGGCCTTGGTGGCCCCCGCGCCGCCCCTCGCCGCGACCCTTCGCCTCGGCGAGGATGGCAGACCCATCGTGGAAGCCGGCCGGCCAGGACGCTTCGAGCTTCGGACGGCCTCTGGAAAGATATGGTCGGCTGCCGTGCCCCCGTTCCCGGCCCGGCACGAGATCCGCGGCCCGTGGACCCTGGAGTTCCCCCCCGACTGCGGCGCTCCGGCAAGAGTCACACTGCCCGAACTCGTCTCCTGGAGCGAGCATGCGGACAACGGCATCCGTTCCTTCAGCGGCACGGCTGCCTACCGCACGACCTTCGACCTGCCGGAGGCAATGCTCGGCGACGCCAGGCGACTCATCCTCGATCTCGGCCGCGTCGAAATCATGGCCGAGGTGATCCTCAACGGACAGACCTTCGATGTCCTCTGGAAGAGACCCTTCGAGACGGAAGTGACGCAGGCGCTCCGCCCGGGGGCCAATACTCTCGAGGTCCGCGTCGTCAACCTCTGGATCAACCGACTGATCGGCGACGAGATGCTGCCCGAGGACAGCCCACGCAACCGCGACGGACGGACGCTGACCCAGTGGCCCGAATGGGTGCTTGCCGGCAAGCCCAGCCCGACGGGACGGTTCACCTTTACGTCGCACCGGCTGTGGAGCAGGAACGATCCCCTCGTGCCATCGGGTCTTCTCGGACCGGTCACCCTGCGGGCCTGCGTGAGGGTGCCGGCCAGGTAGGGGACAGGACGCTCGGAATGCGAACCCGCTGCCTCTTGGATGTCTCTACGATGGAGGACGACGCGCCGCGGAGCCGCATCCCTGTTTGCAGACAGGGAACGTGTCGGATAGCGCACGAGAACAGACGGAGGACGTTGCCATGTCGGAACCGCGAAACGATGTTGGGCTGCGGCTTGCGCCTCCCCGGGGGAAGGTGTGGGCGTCCATCGTGGCTGTGCTCTGCGTCCTGTACCTCCTCAACCTGACCGGCGGCTGGATCGAGATCCCGGATGCCCTGCCCGTGGTCGGCAACCTGGATGAGGTGGTCGTCACGGTGCTGCTGCTGAAGTGCCTGGCACGGTTGGGGTGGATCCGATCGCCGAAGCCGAAGTGAACAAGTCCGGCAGGGGGCCTGACAACACCGGGTCATGGCATTCCGCCGGCGGTCTGCGGCCCTCCCCGGTTCAGGTGGCCTGCGGGTGATGCTTGTCGTGTTTCCGCTTCTCGGCTTCTGCCTGTTTGGCCGCGTTCTGCTTCTGCACTTTGGCCTTGTCTTTCTTGCTCTTCTTGTCACCCATGGCGCAGCTCCTTTTCCGCTTGGTTGCCCCATTTCATCGCGAGCCCGAGTCCCGAATCCCCCGCGGCCGGCCGCGCCCTGCGACACTCCGCGGCCGCGGAACCCGGCGCCCATTCCCCAGCAGTCGGCATCGCTCTCCGCGAGCAGTCCGTAGCCATGCCTGCCTGCCGCCGCCTCGCCACGCTTCCACGATAGCGCCCCGTCCGCAGGGATGCAATGCTCCGGCGACGGCGCAATGTACTGCCTCCGTGAAAACAGGAAGGACTCGGGAACCGGCTCAGCAGGAGCTTCACCCTCCAGTCCGAACCGACTGCGCGACGCCCCATCCCCTGGAGGGCGAAGCTCCTGCTGAGCCGCATCCCCATCCCCTGGAGGGCGAAGCTCCTGCTGAGCCGCATCCCCATCCC
>JAFGRS010000390.1 GCA_016935045.1 Lentisphaeria bacterium
CCGTCCACCACCACGCTGATGGTCTTCGGTCCTCCGTCGACGAGGAAGGCGACCCGGTGTTCCCGCCCGGGTTTCAGGAGCCCCTCGTCGCATTCCCAGAAGGCGCCGTGGGAGCGGTCGCACAGGCCGATGGCGACCGTTCCCCGGGCGGCGATGGTGACCGCGAAGCCGACGCCCCGGGCATCCCGCGCGTCGAGGAGTACCTGCCCGGGGGCGAGGTCGTGGGCAAGGAAGCGGAGATCGACGCTGAAGCCCTGACCGCGCGAAAGGTCGACCGTGAGGTCGGCCGCCACCGCGGCGCCTTTCTCCAGCACCGGCCCAGATTCGAGGCGCAGGCCCCGGCGCACGGGGCCTGCCGCCGGGTTGCCCTGTCCCCACAGGGCTTCGAGGAGTGCCGGGTCGGCCCGGACGACCCGGGCGACCGTCTTCTGGGTATGGGAGAAGAAGAACTCTCCGTCGCTCTCGACCAGATCGGGGTAGCTCATGCCCAGGTTCTCGTCGGGGTCGTAGAAGAGGATCTCGGGCTGGGACCAGGCAATGCCGCCATCGCGTTCCGTGCCGCCGGCGATCCAGACAGGGTTGCGGCCACCCCAGCCGGGAATGCTGTTGTTGTGGTACCAGAACAGGTAACGGCCATTGGCCAGGCGCCACATCATGGGGCAGGCACGGGGGGTCTTGATGGGGCGTCCGTCGGCGTAGCGCGCGATCTCGGGCGGGGACCAGGAACGGGCCCCATCCCTGCTGATGGAGAAGGCGGGGTGCCCGGTTGCGGTGCGGTACATGCAGTAGAGGCTGCCGTCGCCGAGGGCCACGATGTTGTGTTCCTCCTGGACCGAGCCCAGCTCGGGGGCGCGGATGCCGTCGTCTCCCTCCGGCAGCAGCTCCCAGCGGATCCGTCCGGGGTCGCGTTCCCGCAGCAGGTTCGGGCTGCGGAAAACCCAGCCTTCGTTGTCCTCCTGCACGTAGGTCCGCATCTTGGTGAAGGCGATGTAGACATCGTCCTGCGTCACCACCGCGTGGGAGATGCACCAGAAGAGCTGGACCCGGCCGGCGAAGGTGTTCTCGCGGTCACAGCGGGTCATGCGCATGGGCAGGCGGAACCGTTCCGACCAGCTCGCCCCGCCGTCGTCGGAATACCGGAAGACGAACCAGCCGAGTTCATCCGAGCGCTTCGGCGCGCGGACGTTGTCGCCATTGTAGTTGTAGAACACATAGACTCGTCCCGAGGGGGTCACGAGGGGCACCGAGTAGCAGCTCTCGGGGCCGTCGGGGTCTTCGAGCGGGAGCAGGGGGGTCCAGGTGCGGCCCCGGTCGGCGCTGCGGGTCACGCCGACGAATTCGCCGTGGGCGCCCTCGTGACCGGCGGCCGTGGTGAGGGCGCAGAGCCACCCGCCGTTCGGGAGGGTGACGAGGTAGGGCTGGTCGCAGTACCCGACCGTGGGGATGATGTTGCCGTTGCGGATGTTACGCCAGTCGTTCATACGGGGGGGGCTCCTTCCCTGGCGGGGCGGGACGAGGATTCGGATGGGGGCGCCGCAGGCGCCGCAGCGCAAAAGGGTCCGCAGGCAGATCACAGACTTCCGAAACCACGGTTGACCTCCGGGTCCCTGCTTCCTCGCCACCGTCGATCCGCAAACAACCATGACCGCCGCGAACCGCCCCCGGCACGCCGGCAGAGCCCGGAAACCGGACCAGCCGGGACGTCACCCTCCACCATGCAGGCATTCCCTGGGTTGCGACCGCGGAGGGCGAAACCCCCGCCGGGCCGCAGCCCCCGGAGGGCGAAGCCGCGTCGAAGCCGGGTGCGTGCACACCCCCCTTGCGCAAGGCCCTGTGCCTGGGGCCATCACGCTGGATCCGGTCGTCCTCGACCGTACCCCCCGTGACGGAGGCCCTACGCTCGCCGGGCACGGGACCTTGCACTGCCTCGACAACCTGCTACAGTACCCAAAATGGAACTGACCAGTCAGTTCTGTTTCCGGTTTCCGGAAGGTGTTGCCAAGCCCCATGGGAAGACGCTGGATGTCAGCCGGCGACTCCCGCGGGGCCGCGGGCGCTCCGGATCCCCGCGGGACGATTCGTATTCCGGAGTCCGTGCCGGGGTGACGGGCTCGATGTGAGAGACCATCGCATGCCGGACCGCAAAAGCAAGCGTGAGCAGATCATGAAGGCAGCCGAGGCCTTTTTCGTGGCGCGGCGGTACCACGAGATCACGATGGAGGAGATTGCGCACCGGGCCGGGGTAGGGAAGGGGACGTTGTACCGGTACTTCGCGGACAAGGAGTCTCTGTTTCACGAGGTGGCGGCATCGGGGTACGACACGCTCTGTGCGTTGGTGACCTCGCAGGGTCTGGGGAAGGCGGACTTTCGGGAGGCCCTGGTCGGGACCTGCGAGGCGATCGGGGGGTTTCTGCGGCACCGTCGTCGTCTGTGGCACATGATGCAGATGGAGGAACGTCGTCTGCTGTGTCGTCACGGACGAGGTCGGGACGCGTGGTTGGCGCAACGGGGGAAGCTCCAGGAGGCCGTTTCGGGGGTCCTGCGGCGGGGCGTTGCGGACGGTTGCCTGCGTCGGGACATCCCGGCGGGGTCATTGGCGACGGTACTGATGGGGATGTTGCGGGGGAGTGCGCACGAGGAAGATCCGGAGTCCCGGCTAAAGGGCCGGCAGGTCGCGGCGTTGTTTCTGCATGGCGCCTCGGCAGCGGTCGGGAAGGACGGTCTGTGATGGCAGGACGGAAGGGCGTAGCGGTGTCAGGTTTCGGGTGCAGGGGACAGTGCCGGATCCCGGGCTGGCGTTGTCTGCTCCGGGGGCTTCTTGCGGCCGCGGTCTGGGGTCTGCCGGCGGGTTGTCGCACGCCGCGGCAGTGGCGTGAGCAGGCCGATCGGGCGGCCGGGGACGCGATCACGGCGGCGCAGCTCGACGTGCTGGGGCGTGCCGAGACCATTACGGTGGACAGCCCCGCGGACGCGCTGCGCCGGCGTCTGCTGCTCGGGCAGGACCTGCAGCACAGCGGCCCCGCCAGCAAGGGCATCGGGGATTTGGAGGACAACGAGTTCTGGCGCAAGGACCGGCACCTGCCTCCGCGTCCGGAGGTCGTGGAACCGTGGGACGGCAGGGAGGTGATCCGGCCTTCGTTGGTCGAGGCGCTCCAGGTCGCCGCCCGGAACAGCCGCGAGTTCCAGGATGCCAAGGACCGGGTGTTCCGGGCTGCGTTGGCGTTGGACCTCGAACGGGACGAATTCCGCCGCACCTTCACCGGCATGCTCTCGGGGCTGTTCGACACCCAGGACATCGCCCGGGGCCGGCGCAACGGGTTTCTGGGGGAGGCGGACGGATCGGTGGAGCGGCGGTTCCGCAACGGGGTCGAGTTGAGCGGCGCCATCGCCTTTGACCTGGCCAAGGTCCTGACCCAGGAGCGTTCGTCTGCTCTCGGGGCCCTGGCGGACGTCAGCATCACCATTCCGCTCCTGCGCGGGGCGGGGCGCCGGATCACCGAGGAACCGCTACGCCAGGCCGAGCGCAATCTGCTCTACGCGATCCATGACTTCGAACGCTTCAAGCAGGGATTCGCGGTGGACGTGGCCAGCGAATACCTGGGCATCCTGCGGGAGCAGCGCCGGGTGCGCAACCAGGAGGACAACTACAAGCGTCTGGTGGCGTCCTCGCGGCGCGCCCGGCGCCTGTCCGATTCCGGGCGCAGGCAGGAATTTGAGTTTGACCAGGCGGTGCAGAACGAACTCCGGGCCAGGGAGAACTGGATCTCGTCGATCCTCTCCACGCAGCGGAATCTGGACCGCTTCAAGATGACGCTCGGGCTGCCCCCCGACGCCAAGGTGGAACTGCGGGACGAAGAGCTGGACAGCCTCGCGGTGCGCGTCGAGGAGTTGACGGCGGGGGTGATCGTGGCGGACTACAGCGGCGAGGTCCCCGCCGCGGATGCGCCGGTCGAGCTGCGGCCCCCGGGGCGCGAGTCCGCGGGCCCCCTCGAAATGGAGGAGGCCGCGGCGGTCCGCATTGCGCTGGCCTGCCGGCGGGACCTGCTGGTCGCACTGGCGGAAGTCGAGGATGCACAGCGGGACGTCATGGTC
>JAFGRS010000391.1 GCA_016935045.1 Lentisphaeria bacterium
AGACCCCGCGGCGGAACTCGCGCAGGTGAGCCCTGGTGTCGCGGCCCGATTCGGACTCCGTGAAGTCGCCGTAGAAGAAGAGGCTCGTACACCAGGCCGAGATGCCCCGCGTGTCGTGGAACAGGCACCACCACATGCGGTTCTCCGCGTTCGGATTCACGGCGCTGTAGCCGCTGTTGTAGGGGGATTGGGCGGCCCCGCCGACGCCCTGGAACGAGCGCCGCATCTCGTTGGACCAACTCGTATTGTAGCTGTGATAGTAGCTGAAGCTCGAGGCCAGCTTCCACCAATCCATGCCGTTGCCCGCCTCGGGACTCTGGGTGCCCGAGAGACCGCAGCGCGCCTGCGGGTCGACGCCGCGGATCGTCTCCTGCACGAAGGTGTAGAACCCGGCCAACTGGTCATTCATGTAGGTGCGGAACTCGAACCAGGGCGCGGGGTTCGCCGCTTCCCGGGCCTCTTCGCGCGTCAGCGGCAGGACTTCCTCCCACGAGGCGAAGGCGGTGCCCCAAGCGGCGTTCAGCGCCTGGAGATCGGGGTAGCGTTGCCGCAGCCAACGCCGGAAGTCGGCCAGGCTGGACTCGGACCAGTCGAAGTCGTGGAAGCGGGTGTAGGAGGTAAGGGACATTTCGTCGCCCATGCAGTAGTCCACCGCGCCCCCCGCCGGCAGGGTGGCGCGGGCCCGTTCGACGAGAGAGGCGCGCACGCCCTCGCGCCACGCCGGGTCGGTCAGTGACGGGCTGCGGACCAGGGCCGACTTCTCCCGTGTCTTGGCGTAGTGCGCCGTCTTCTCGGCCAGCTTCCCGTCCATGAAGTCAGGCACGTCCCTGCCCAGGTAGGAGAGCAGTCCGAGCCAGGACATGTTGATCCCCCAGTAGGCGTTGCGGCGGACCTTCCCGGTCCCGAGTTCGGTGCTGCCCTCGAAGGAGACGTCCACCCCGAAGTCACGCACCAGCCGGCTGTTGAAGTCGTGCAGGTACTCCGACCGCCACAGCCACTGCCCGCCCCAGGAAGTGAACCAGAACCGTTCCCAGACGCGCGGGCGATAGGCCACGGCCCGGGCGCGGCGCAGGTCCAGGACGCGTCCGAGGTCCTCGATCGAGGCGGTCACCTCGAGGCCCTGTTCGACCAGGAGCTGGGGATCGAGGCGGGCGGTCAAGGCCTCCCTGCCGGGCGCCACCTCCTCCGACCACCGGGCCAGCTCACGACCATAGGTATCCGTCACGGTCAGCGCCGCCCGCAGTCCCCCGGGCGCGGGGGCGGAGAATCCCAGCCGCACTTCGAGCGGTCTTTCCGGCGTGAAGGCGCGGCCGGCGACGGGCCCGTCGTCCTGCCACACGCCTCCCTCGGGCAGCAGCGTTTCCGGCGTCAGGGTCACCTCCCTGAGCCACAGGGGCGCTTCGAGCGTGACGCTGGTGAACCCCCAGGCCAGGGCCAAGCCCTCGGCATCCCGGAGGACGAAGCACAGGGTATTGGCGCCGTGGGTCACGGCCCCGGCCGCCGCCGGGAGTCGAAGGCTGATCTCCGAGTCCCCTGCCGGCAGCGCCACGGGCTCCGGGTCGACGTCCAGACGCAGGCCCGCGGCGTTGAACCAATGGGCAGCCACCCTCGCCCCCGGCACGGCCCGTTCGCTGCGCACCGTCAGCCGTACGGCCAGCTCCGCCGCCTGCCCGAGAACGCCCCGCAGCGGCGGAGCAGAGACGATGCAGACCCCGGTCTCGCGCCCGGCGGCCCAGGCGGTCAGACGCGTCAGCAGCGCGTACCACCACTCGTGGTATCCCTCCGGCAGATCGGCGAACTCGGGCCGCAGCCAGCCGCCGCGGTAGCTCAGGATCGGCGTCAGGGCGCTGTAGCCGCGGTAGGTCATCTCGTGGGTGAGGGTATCCCAGGTTGCCGAGACCACGCGTCCCTTGCCCAGGGTGCCGAGGGTTAGCAGCGGCGCCCGGTCGTTGCCGATGGTGGCGATGACGTCTCCCCCGGGCGGGGTGAGGTACTCGTGCCGCCGGGTGACCGGGAACCGGCTCCAGTCCAGGCCGCTGACGAGGGGGTGGTCGCCGACCGGCGTCCAGGCGTGCCAGGCATGGTAGTTGCGCGCCTGGCGTCCCGGTTTGGCCTCCCCGGCAACGGGCAGCCGTGCCGCGGCCTCCGCGTCGAACCCGTCCGGCTGGAGCAGAAACAGCCCCGTGCCCGCGGCGACCTTCTCGAACAGCGCGGCGCGGATCTCGGGAGTGAAATGGAAGTCCCAGCGGAACCCGGCCAGCACGATCACGTCGTACGTCCGGGTGCGCAGGCGTTCCAGCAGGGCCCGCTGGGCCGCATCGAGGGTGAGGATGCTGAGGTCGCCCTGGTAGAGCAGCTCCGTGGCCAGGGTGGTCCGGAACTTGACCGCGTCCAGTTCGAGGTCGAGGCGCTGCGCCAGTTCTACGGCGTCGCGGGAGTTCTGGTCGTCCATGAGGACCAGGGCCCGGATCCTGCCGCCGGCAAAGGGGCGTGCCCAGGGCACGTGCGGGGTCACCACCGCCGTGCTGATGGCATGGCTCGGGCCGCCGCCGCCGCCGTCCTCCAGCTCCCCTTCGCGCTCGCACTCCGGCTCCAGGCGGTAACGCCAAGCGGCGCCGCCAACGGTCACCGGACGCTCGAAACTCCCCAGGACCGCATCTCCCCGAAGCAACTCGACCCGCACAATGTAACCGCCGGCATCCAGAGCCGGCGAGCGCCCGGAAACCTCGCTCAACACCCCCGGCCGGCAGGCCCCCCGAGCCAACTCGGCAGGAGGCCCCCCGACTCCCGGCAGCAGCAGCAGTCGCGCCGTTGCCTCCGGCGCGCCCGCGGGCACCAGCAGCCGTGCCCGGGCCGCCAGGGCCTGCCCGTCGGCCTCCGCCTCGATGGCGCCCACCACGTCGTCGACGACGCCGTCCACGCGCTGCAGCCCGGTGAAGGGGGTCAGGGTCACATCCGCCTCGATCCTGTCGCCGGCCTTGACTTTGAGGAGGTTGAAACGCCACTCGTGGGTCGCCGCCAGGGCCCCGGCGCCGTGCCAATGGTAGAAGAGATTCAGGTAGCGATAGGGCAGGGCAATGGCCAGGCCGTTTCCCTGCGCCGAGGCCACGGCGGTCCAGCCCCGGGCCGGGTTGCGGTACCAGGTGTCGGCGCTGCGCCCGGCCTGCCCGGGGTCGAGTACGAAGGTCTGTACACCTTCCGTTGTCGGGAAGAAGTAGGAGTTGACCGCATCGGCCTGGCCGAGCCAGTTGTGCCACCAGACCCCGTAGCGGTAGTCCGTCTGCGAGGAAGGCTCGTTGGTCAGGGTGTAGTGCACTCGCAGCACCGGGCCGTCACGGCGCAGGGTGACGCGTTTGCGCACCTCCGTGAAGCTCATCATGCCGCCGCTGCCGCTGCACCAGAGTTCGACCCCGGCGGC
>JAFGRS010000392.1 GCA_016935045.1 Lentisphaeria bacterium
CAAGGGCAGTGGCGGCGGGGATGCGCCCCCTGTTCTCCCATGCACCGGATCGGCGCTCCACTGCCGCAAGGGCAGTGGCGGCGGGGACCCGGGCGCCGAGAGGAGGGCGGCAGCGGGGATGCGCCCCCTGTTCTCCCTTGCGCCGAATCGGCGCTCCACTGCCGCAAGGGCGGTGGCGGCGGGGACCCGGGCGCCGATTCTGAAACGGTCCCGGCAACCCCGGGACTGGTATTCCAGCCTCTTCGGAGCAAGGGTATTCGTGTGTTCTGCGTGGTTCACGGCGGATCAT
Organism: Lentisphaeria bacterium; assembly: GCA_016935045.1. Taxonomy (GTDB): domain Bacteria; phylum Verrucomicrobiota; class Lentisphaeria; order Oligosphaerales; family JAFGRS01; genus JAFGRS01. Next base: position 290 of record JAFGRS010000392.1, read on the forward strand.
CCAGGCTGGGGGCAAGCCCGGCCCGCGCGGAGGAATCGGGGTGACGCGACGCGCCATGGTTCTGGGGTTGGGCGGGGCTGCCTTCGTCTGCGGCTTCTGCTTCCTCAACGACTGGATCCTGCGTCAGACCTACCTGGTGGGCAACAACATGCCCGCCTCCATCTATGGCATTCTGATCCTGACGGTGGTCCTGGTCAATCCTCTCCTGCGCCGCCGGCGTCTGACGGCGCCGGAGTTGGCTGTCATCATGGCCCTGACTCTGGCCGGGGCGGCCGTGCCCGGAGGCGGCCTGGTGCGGACGCTGGTCCCGACCCTGGTCATGCCGCACCACATCCGCAAGACGCAGCCCGCCTGGAAGGAGGCCCGCATCGTCGAGCAGGTCCCCCCCTGCATGCTGGTCGACCCGGAGGGCGACGAGGACCGGGTGGTGGCCGGCTACGTGCAGGGCTTCAGCCGGGGCGGGCAGCACGTCGCCGTCGAGCGGGTCCCCTGGCGCGCCTGGGTCCGGCCTCTGCTCTATTGGCTGCCCTTCACCCTGACTCTCTGGGGTGCTCTGATCGGCCTTTCCCTCGTCCTCCATCGCCAATGGTCACGACACGAACATCTCCCCTATCCCATCGCGCGGTTTACCGACGCCCTCCTGCCCGGCCCGGCGGGGGGGTGCCCGGAGGTCCTGCGTCAGCGCGCCTTCTGGGTGGGCTCGGGAATCGTCTTCGCCATCCACCTCAACAACTTCGCGGCGGCCTGGTTCCCGGACGTCCTCATCCGGGTTCCCACCGAGTTCGACTTCCGGGCCCTGACGCAGCTTTTCCCTCTGCTGGCCCGGGGCGGGGGTGGAGGCCTGTTCCGTCCGCACCTGTACCTGATCATCGTGGGCCTGGCCTACTTCATCCCCGGCGACATCGCGTTCTCCTTCGGCGTGGCGCCCTTCCTGTGGTATCTCCTGGCGGGGGCGCTGGCAGGGTACGGCGTCAACATCATGGCGCCGCTGGAAGGCACATCGTACCTCTCCCTCAACCCCCAGAGCTTCGCCCTCTTCGGCGCCAACCTCGGAGTCGCGGCCACCCTGCTCTACACCGGCCGGCACTACTACGCGGGCGTGGCTTGCCGCAGCGTCGGCCTCGGGGGCCGTTCGGACGTCCCTCCCGAAGCGGTGTGGGGCTGCCGCTGGTTCGTGGTCCTGACGGCATTGCTGGTCGTGCAGTTGTGGGCGGCGGGGATCGAGCCGGTCCTGGCGGCGCTGTACGTCGGAATCATGATCGTGGGCTTCACCGTGCTGAGCCGCGTCATCGCTGAGACCGGCCAGATCTACCTGAAGTGCTACTTCTGGCCCTGCGTCGTGCTCTGGGGCCTGGTCGGCGCCAAGGCCATCGGCACGCGGCAGCTGCTGACCATGATGCTCGTGACGACGGTACTGTTCATCGACCCTCGCGAGGCCCTGATGCCGTTCATGACCAACTCCCTGAAGGTCCTCGAAGGACGCCGCGTACGCCTGGGTCTGCCGTCCTGTCTCTGCATGGGGGCCCTGGTGCTCGGGCTGGCGGTGGCTCTGCCGGTCACCCTGTACCTCAAGTACGACCTCGGCAGCGCCACCGGCGACAGCTGGTCCACCATCACCGTACCGCGGGGACCCTTCGAGAGCGCCGTGCTCATCCGCCAGAAGCTCGCCTCCCAGGGCGCCGATCCCGATGCCCCGCCGGCGACGGGCCTGGCACGCCTGGTGGAGGTTTCCCCCAACCCTGCCTGCGTCACCATGGCCCTGGCCGGATTCGGTCTGGTGCTGCTTTGCAGCGCCGCGCGGCTGCGTCTGCCCCGCTGGCCCCTGCATCCGCTGCTCTTCGTGGTCTGGGCCTCGACGCCCCTGCGCCTGATGGGGCCCTCCTATCTGCTCGGTTGGCTGCTCAAAGCGTTGATCGGCAAGTACGGGGGAGCTTCCCTCTACAACCGGCTCAAGCCCCTCATGATCGGCATCATCGCCGGGGAACTGCTCGGGGCCCTCTTCCCGACCCTCTTCGGCGCCGCCTACTACTTCCTCACCGGCCGCCAGCCCATGTCCTTCAACGTCATCCCGGGGTGAGCCCCCGCCTCCGACCTCCAAGCTGCGGAACGGAGCGCAGCGGCAACAGACAAGAGGGAAATCAGCGCTGTACGCAACTGGGGACCATGGACCATGGACCATGGACCATGGACTCATCGAACGCCCAACGCCGAACGCCCAACGCCGAACGCCCAACGTCGAACGTCGAATGGGGAAGCTGGAGATGCGGAGGATCCCATTCCGGTTCGGCGAGGCGTGCCGAACCGTCTGGAGGGCGCCGCTGTCGCAGACCCTGAGCCTGTCGAACGGGTGTCGGCGCCGCGGCGCCGGGGAATCGCCGGTCGACCTTCGACAGGGCTCAGGTTCTCCGAGAGACCGCCTCCCACACTGGAGCCCGCGATACCCGGCCGCCCCGGGCCGGGTTCGCGGTAACCGCGGCCGCCGTCGGAAAACCAGCGGATGTCACACCGGTTCGACAGGCTCACGGTCTCCGACAGGACCGCCCTGCAGCGCCCAGCGCGTGGCCGCTGGGCGGAATCGCGCGCTCGAGGTCGAGCGCATCTCCATTGTGCCGGGGCGGTTCGTTGAGACGGTGCCTGTGAGGCACCTGGAGGCGGCGGTCTCCGCCGTAATCCCGAGTCGAGATACCGCCGAGGACGGCGGGCTCCAATAGAAGCCCGTCGTATCCACGAAGACGGTCTTCGCCGTATCTTCACACCCCTTCCCCACGCGACGGAGGGATTACCCGCAGAGGGGCGGTTGTACCCGGGCGCCGTTCCGGTACATTGAGGAACGGAGCTGTCGGGATGGCACGGATCCGACGGCCCATGGGTCCGACAGCCAGGCAAGAGGGAATGGCCACGGCAGATTCGATTCAGTATCCTCCGGAACCCCCGCCTTGGCTTCGCCGCTGGCCTTCCGAGGCACAGATCCGCAGCCTGTTTCCCGAGGGGATCCGGCGTCTGGCCTATCTCTTCCTTGGCCGGGAGCGCCGCAAGGTCCTCAGCTGGGACGCCGAACGCCTGGTGCTGGTGGCCGGCGATCAGCAGGTCAACTGGCACCTGCGCGGGGATACCTGGGAGTGCTCCTGCAGTTGCGGGTACATGAACGAGCATTGCACCCATGCCTACATGGCCGCCTGTTTGCTCCACGAGGTCATCCGACGGGAACACTGGGGCCCCGGCGGAAACCGTCCCGCATCCGCCGCCGCCCTGCCTCCCGTCCCGCCACCGGCCGCCGGCGTCGTGCCGCGGGAGCAGGAGCAACCGGGCAGCGAGAAAGAGCGCACCGACTCCGAGGCGCGGGAGTTCGAGGTCGAGGCGGACTTCCACCATGCGCCCGGGCAGGTCGTGGTCCGCCTGTACTGCCGTGTGCAGGGGCGCCGCGAGCTGTTGCGTATGCAGCAGGTGGCCAACCTGGCTCACCAAGCACGGTCCACGGCGCCCTGCCCCGGCTGGCATGCGGAAGACCGGGAGTTCCTGCGCTGGCTTGGGCCGCGCCTGACGCGGCGCTCCGAAGTCCGCGCCAACCTGCAGGTGCTCAAGCTCTCGGAGGCCGAGTTCGAGCACTGGCTCGAGTGCTGGCAGGCGTCGCCGGAGCGCATCCTGGCACGCCACACGCAACGACCCGTCACCAAGGAGGGGACGGGGGCGGCGCGACTTGTCTTCGAACTGGCGGACGAAGGGGAGTGGGTACGCATCTCCGCGGTCGTAGTCACCGCGGCCGGGCGCCGCATCCCCTTCCACGAGATCTACCGGGAGCTGGGCGCCGGCAGACGGCCCTCCGCCCTCGGGGGCGGTGCGCCGCAGGTTGAGTACCCCGTCGCCTGGGACCTTCTGACCCGCGTGTTTTCCCGCCGAGACCCACGCATGCGGCGCGAACACATCTGCGCCCACCTGCCCGACCTCCTCGGCGGGCGCCTGGATGCCCTCGAAGGAGCCTGCGTGCGCAGGATAGCCGTCCGCCAGGCAGCCGTCCTGCTCCGGGCCCAGCAGGATGGCGCCGACGTCATCCTGCAGGCGAGTATCGAGGGCAAACCGCTGCCTGCCGAGGGGACCATGACCGGCGCCCTGGCCCTGGAAGCGGAACACTTCGTCGTGCCCGTGATCGAGACTGCCGGCATGACCGCGGTCCGGGCCCTGCTCCAGGCCTTTTCGGACCCGGACGCTGCCCCCGGCACGGCGCGGGTTCCGGGGACCGCGGAGGCCATGGCGGCGTTGCGCGAACGCTGGCTGGGGTTGCCGGCGGACGTCGAGAAGCGTGCCGATCCCTCCCTGCGGGGGTTGCTCGATGGCGCCATCGCGCAGCACGCGGAACTGGTTCTGGACGGGGGTGGGCGCTTTCTGGACGTGCGTGTCCGCTGGCATTGCGGCGACGGTCATTTCAGCGATCAGGCGGTGGGGGATGCGGTGCGTCGGGGGCATGGCGTCCTGCGCAGCTCGGGCGGGAAGTGGTTTGCCCTGGACGCCGATCGGGTGCGCGAGATCCGGCGCACCCTCGAGGAAGCGGACTTGGCAGGGGATGACGGCATGCGGCGCCTGTTCTGCCCCGACGCCGCGCCGGGGCTGGACCGACTGCTCCGGGCCGAGGGGAACGATCTGCTTCTCGGTGCGGAGAGCCGCGCCCTCGGCAGACGCATCGTCATGGACCTCGAAGCCGTTCCCGTCCTGCGTCTGCCGGAACCCCTGACCACGGTCCTGAGGCACTACCAGGCTGCCGGCTTCGCGTTCCTGGCCAACCGCACCGCCCACGGTGTCGGGGCGATCCTCGCCGACGACATGGGGCTGGGGAAGACGCTCCAGGTCCTGGCCGTGATCGAGGCGTGGACCCGACGCCGCCGGCAGCACGGCGAGGGGTACCGGGCCCTGGTGGTGTGTCCCGCTTCCGTGGTCGGTGTCTGGCTCGAACAGGCCGCGGCGTTCACCCCGGGCCTGCGTCTGCGGGCCCTGACCGGCCCCAGCGCGGAGCGCACGGCGGCCCTGACCGCAGGCGAGTGGGACCTGGCAGTCACCAACTACGCCCTCCTGCGTGCCGACGCCGAGTCCCTTGTGGCAATGCGGTTCGACCTCGTCGTCCTCGATGAGGCGCAGATGATCAAGAACCCCGATGCGCAGGTCACGCGCGCCGCCAAGGCCCTCGATGCCGCCTGCGTCATCGCCATGACCGGGACGCCCCTCGAGAACCGTCTCCTGGACCTCTGGTCCATCATGGATTGCCTGAATCCGGGATTCCTGGGGGGGACGGAGGACTTCCTCGAACGCTTCAGCGGCAGCGAGGGTCATGGGAGGCTGGCCGAGCGCATCCGGCCGGTGCTCCTGCGGCGGACCAAGGACGCCGTGGCCCCCGAGTTGCCGCCCCGGACGGAGGAGGTGATCCAGGTGGCGATGACGCCGGAGCAGCGTCGCGTGTACGACCGGGAGTTGCTGCGGGCCCGGGAGATGCTGCGCACGCGGGGGCCGATGGAGATGCTGGCGGCCCTGACCCGTCTGCGCCAGGTCTGTTGTGCCCCGGCCCTCATCCCGCGCTATGCCGGCAACCGGGAATCGGCCAAACTCGATGCCATGCTGGCCATGCTGACCGAATTGGCCGAGGAGGGCCACCACGCCCTCGTCTTCAGCCAGTTCACGGCCATGCTGGACCGCATCCGTCCCGTTCTCGAAGAGGCAGGCCTGCCCACCTTGACCATCACCGGCCAGACCCCGACCCACGAACGCACGGCCCTGGTGCAACGCTTCAACGACAGCGCCACTCCCGGAGTCTTCCTGCTCAGCCTGAGGGCAGCCGGCACCGGCCTGTCCCTCACCCGGGCCGATTACGTCTTCATCTTCGACCCCTGGTGGAACCCGGCCGTGGAACGCCAGGCCATCGACCGCACCCACCGTATCGGGCAGGAGAACCCCGTCTTCGCCTACCGCATGGTGGCCGCGGACTCGGTCGAAGAAAGGGTGCTGGCGCTGCAGCAGGACAAGGCCGAACTCTTCGCCGCGGTCGTGGGGGGAACGGAACAGCGCCGTGTGGCCGACAGTCTGACCATGGACGACATCCGGATGCTGCTGGCCTAGCGTGGACGCCGCGTCTCGGGCGGCGCCAGGTCCGCGGAGCTGGGCAACGGGGGCCTGTCCAAAGGCAAGGCCGCGGCACGCCGTGCGCCGCGGCTGTCGCGGTACCTGCGAATGCGGTAGGCAACCACGACCGTGATCAGCAGCAGCACCACCACGAGGGGTACGACATTGCCCACGGTCCCGATCCAGCTGGACACCCGGTCCATGAGGAACGTCCACGAGACGATCGCCGAGACCGTACCGAGCATCACCGTGGCCACCGTCACCCAGGGGCGCATGCCGAGAAGAAACCCGATCACCGAACCCACGACGGGGCCGGTCATGAGGAAGGGGAACCAGACAAACAGGATCAACCCCGGGATGCCCCATCGCAGCATACGGCCCCGCTGCGACTGGGCGGATTCCTGCACGTTGCGCATGGCATCGTCCAGCCAGGGGAGGCGAACCAGCTTCTTGCAGCTCAGGCAGAAGGCGGAGAAGAACAGGCACACGATGGTGCCCTCGATAAGGCTGCCGAGCAGGATCGTCTCCAGGCGGTCGAAGTTGAGGTTGGTCGCCACCGCCACGCCAGCCGCGCGCCCACCCGTCAGATGGGCCGAGACGATGGCTGCCAACGCCCCGGCGCGCGCCGGGGCAACCGTTCCCGCCACGAAGAACGAAGCCAGGATGAGAACGGCAAAGAAAAGACCCAGAAGAAAGATCGCTCCCTCCTGAGTGCGCACGATCGCCCGCCACCGCAGGCGAACCGGACGACGCCGACGCTTCCTGTTTACAACCATGGCAATCCACCACCCTGGCCACACCGGAAACACGCCGTCCCGCAGGGCCGACGCCACGGGCAGCCATAGCCTCCGCACACCTCACCCGGCGGAAGGCAGGGCGAACCATCGGGCGACGCGAAGCAGGCAGGCCCGCCAGGCGCCGGAAATGGCAGGCGCCCTTCGCGTGGGGTTTTGCAGGAGCCTCTACTGTAGTTCCTCGCATCCGTTGCACAAGAGCAGACCATTTCGCGTTCGAGGCGCACGACCATGGACGTGCTGAAGGTGGAGCACTCTGCGAGCATCGGGGAGGCCTTCGAGCGCTTCCTTGACGAGGTGGCGGACTGGGCTTCCCGGTGTCTGGGAACATCGCGTTTCCCGGTCCCGGGGGACGGGCACGACCAGGCCACGTTCACCGCGGCCTGGGGGGATGTCGTGCGTCGCCGGAGCGTTCCCGGGCTGCTGCCCTTCCTGCGGCAGACCCGTGATGTCCTTGCGGGGCACTGCACCGCGACGGGCCGGTGGCACCACGGCTACTGGCGGCAGCAGGAGGTGCACCATGGCACCGAACACGCGGATGTCTTTCTCCGTTTCCTCTGGGGGCTGGATCCCGAAGATGCCGCGACCCGGCTCCAGGTCCTCGATGCCTGCGAGCACCTTGGCAGGACCTACCTGGCGTTGGCCCGCCGTGCCCTGCGGGGCAACCGTCACCACGGCTGCGGCGCCGATTCGGACGGGGCCGTGGCCCGGGGGCACGGGCGCGAAAACGGGGTGGGCGTGGTCACGGGCGTGCTCGGACCCCTGCTGGAGGCGTTCGCGTAGTCGAGGGGGCTGCCTGCGTCCTTCCTCGTGCGGTTCGCCACGGTTGCCACGGGAAGGTCGTTGCCGACCGCTTCCCCTTCCGCTCGAACTGCTTCCGGCACTCCCCCCGCTCCCCGTCCGGCACCCCAGCCTCCGCCAACCGTCCAGCGTACTTCCGCCATAGAGCATCCGGCATCGGAATCAGCATCGGCCTCCCTTCTTCAAGATCGTCGGATGATCGGGATGTTATGTTGACGTATTGCCCGTGGCCGGCGACGGCGCAAGCCCCTCCGACCAGTTTCCCCTGGCCCACGTTTGCAACGTACCCCTCCTCCGCCTATGGTTCTACTGCACCGTATGCCGCACCGCCGGGGATGATAGGGTGAAGCGTTCTTCAGCAAACTCAGTTGTTCGGTCAAATCACAGTTCGCGACAGCGGCGCTCAGGTGGTGTACCTTAAGATCAGCACAAGTGCGAGAGTCTCAAGAGGAAACTGCCATGCTTTACAGCGCTGTGATTCACCGCGAGGAGGAGTGGTTTGTGGCGGAGTGTCCCGAGGTCGGGACGGCTAGCCAGGGCAAGACGGTCGAAGACGCGATCGACAACCTCCGTGAAGCCACCGAACTGTACCTCGAGGAGTTCCCGGCAAAGGTGGTAAGCCACCCGATACTGGCCACCTTTGAGGTACCAGCTCATGGCTGAGCTACCCCGCATATCCGGCCGGGAAGCGATCAAGGTGTTTGAGCGGATGGGTTTCGTTCAGACGCGGCAGCGTGGCAGTCATGTTGTCTTGCGACGGGGAGACGTGGGCTGTGTTGTTCCGCTGCACAGCTCTCTGGCCGTGGGCACACTTCGCAGCGCGATTCGCCAGGCCGGTATCACGCCTGCTGAATTCGTCACCACCCTCCAGGGGAATTGAGACCGCACAAGGAGGATGGACACGGACGGAGAGAACTGCGCCGGTCTGCTCTGCAGTCTCGCCGCCGGTCATCCGCGTCGTTGGCGGCGACGCCGAAGAGGGGACATACTAACGTCTCGGAATTGCTACACATCTCATTGCGCTGCAAGGACCATGGACCATGGACCATGGACCATTTCACGCCAGAGACGTCAGGTGCTTGCCCAGCGTGATGGCCGGCGTGGATGTGAGCAGGGCGATGAAAGCTGCCCCAATGCCCGCCTCCTTGCTGACGGCTTTCTGAAG
>JAFGRS010000393.1 GCA_016935045.1 Lentisphaeria bacterium
AGCCGCCCGAGTGGCCGCCGAGTACCATGCTCTGGCGCCCGAAACCGAGGGCACCACCGTCGAAACCCCCATCGCCATGGTCTACGACTACGACAGTATCTGGGCCACCCGCATCCAGCCCGGTTTCGCAGGCAACACGGTCCATGACGCCATGCGGCGCTACTACGGGGCCCTGTTCCGTGCCGGAGTCAACGTCGACATGGTGCGGCCGCGGCAGGATCTCTCGGGGTACCGGGTGCTTTTCGCTCCGGGTCTGTTCGTTCTTCCGGACGACGTGGCGGAGATGCTGGTGGCCTTCGTGCGCTCCGGTGGGATTCTGCTGACGGACTGCCGCGCGGCGGTCAAGGATGGGGCGGGGTTGTGCCACGAGCGGACGCTCCCGGGGCTGCTGGGGGAGGTCCTCGGGATTCGCATCGAGGAGTACGAGGCCCTGGCCGAGGGGCTGGTCTTCGGGCTGGACGGCCGGGAGGGTTTCCCGGGCGGCTTCACGGCTTCGGCGGCGGCGGACTGGGTGACGCCGGTGACGGCCGAGGTGCTGGCGGGCTACGACCATTGGCACCTGAGGGACTTCGCGGCCCTGAGCCGGAACCGTTTCGGGGCGGGGCGGGGGTACTACGTAGGCACGGTGGTCAAGGAGCCGGCCTTCTACGACGCGCTGGTGGCGGAGGTCCTGGCGGCGGCCGGGCACTGCCCGGTGGTGCGGCCGCCGGCGGGTGTGGAGGTGTCGGTGCGCAGCGGCCGTGGGCGCCGGTTGCTGTTCCTGATCAACCACACCGACCGGCCGCAGTCGGTTGCCGTGCCCGCGGGGAGCGAGGACCTGCTGCGGGGGGGCCGCCCGGGAGGGGATCTCGATCTCGAACCCTTCGGCGTGGCTGTGCTGAAGCTCCCCGGAACGGAATGACGCCGTGAACGGACCCTCGACATCGTCCCGGGCCGGCGTCGTACTCATGTCCGGGAGCAGCATCGTTTTCTGCCTGATGTCCGTCCTGGTTCGGCGCGCCTCGGACATCGATTCGTTCATGGTGGCGCAATTCCGCTTTCTCATCGGCCTGGCGTTGCTGGGGACGGCGGCCCTCTCGGGGCGCATCCGCCTCGAATTCCGGAACAGCAGACTCCTGTTCCTGAGGGGGTTGACGGGGGGCGTCGCCGTATTCCTCTTCTACGTCTCCATTGCCCGTCTCGGCCTCGGGAAGGGCACCGTCATCAGTTACTGCTACCCGGTCTTCGCCACCCTCTTCGGGGCCTTCTACCTCAGGGAACGCCTGACCTTCGTGCGGGGCGCCGCGGTGGCCGCGGCCCTCGGCGGCATCGTCCTGCTCGCGGTGGGGGGCAATGGCGGTCCCGGGACCGGATGGGGGGGCCTGGGACACTACGAACTCCTGGCCATCCTGGGGGCTGCCCTGTCCGGCGCCGCCGTCACCATCGTCCGCAAACTGCATCAGACCGACACTACCTACGCCATCTTCTGCGCCCAATGCGTGGTCGGACTGTGGCTCGTCATTATCCCGGCCAACGTGTCCGGCGATTCCCTCGGCTACGGGGGGGGAGCGATGCTGCTTGTCATCGGCGTCCTGGCGGCGGGTGGGCAACTCCTGATGACCGAAGGGTACCGGCATGTCAGCGTCACCACGGGGTCCCTCCTGGGGATGCTGGTGCCGGTGCTCAACCTGGCGGTCGGAACCCTCTTCTTCGGCGAGCGCATGTCGGGACGGGGGCTCCTGGGATCGGCTGTCGTGTTGGCAGCCTGCGGCGCCGTCATCCTCACCGAGCGCGAGGCGGAAGAAGAGGGGAGGAGGACGGGCCCGCCACGGCACGACCCGCAGTGATCAGCGCTCCACCGGGACAGCCCCGGCGGTGGCGATCCCGTCCATCCTGTCCATCCCCCCTCGCCTCCCGGACAGCCCCGGCGGTGGCGATCCCGTCCATCCTGTCCATCCCCCCTCGCCTCCCGGACAGCCCCGGCGGTGGCGCGGCGGGATTGGGGTGCTACCTTTTGCCGGCGCAGTCGCCGGAGCCGGCAACGGGAGAGAATGCAGATGACACGGCCCCAACCCAGTGCTGGAAGATCGTCCCGGGCCCGGGGTGTGTTCCGGCTGTGGGCGGCCTGGGCCCTGGGCGCCCTGTCCATGCCGGGTGCCGAACCCGTGTCCTATTCCGGCGACGGCGCGGACCTGCAACGGGTGCTGGATGAAGTCCCCGAGCATGCCCTCGTGCGCTGCGATCCGGCGCAATTGCTGACCCTCTCGACGGCGCTGGTCATCCGTCAGCCGATGGTCCTGCAGGGCTTGCATGCCCGGCTGCCGGAGAAACTCGGACGGACGTCCCTGATCGAGGTCAAGTCGGAGGGCGTGACCCTCCTCGACCTCGATCTGCAGGGGAATTACGATTCCGTGTCCCAGGACCAACGACATCCCCTGATCTGGATCGCGCGGGGGGGGGTCCGCGTCGAGCGCTGCCGCTTCCGCGACGGCACGAAGGACGGGATCATGATCACCCCCGAGGCGGGCCGCGGCGACCTCGTCGGCGGACTCGTCCGTGACATCGAGGCCCTGCGCATGGGTCGCGATGCGGTCTCGATCAGCGGCGGCAACCAGGGCGCAGTCGTCCGCAACGTGACGGTCGAGAACGTCGTGCTCAAGACCGGCTTCCACCGCGGGGCCGTCGAGGTGAGCGACGGCACCGAGAACATCACCGTGCGCCATGTCCGGGCCGAAGGATGCGTCTATGCGGTGGACGTCCAGGACCACGGCAAGGGAAGCGCGGCCAACGTCAACGTGGTCCTCGAAGATCTCACGGCCGTGGATTGCACCCACATCGTGCGTACGGTCAACAGCCCCCGCGGACACGCCAACCTCATTCTCAGGGGGCTCGCAGGGGTCCGCTGCAAGCGGCCCGTCGCGATCTCGAACACCGAGAACGTGATCCTGAACGGGCTCCGGCTGGAAGAGCATGCCCGTGGCGCCGGCATTCCCGTGGACGCGCGGAACTGCACGGGCGTTCGGATCCGCGGCATCGAGATGACGCGCAGCGAATACGCGGGCGAGACCGTTCACACCCGGGAATGCCGCGACGTCAGCGTGGCGGAGGAGGAATGAGCGTGGGTGCCGCCCCGGTCTCCGAACAGCCACCGGTGGCTGCCCGTCCGATCCGGCGCCCCTCCGCGGCAGTGCGCCGGCCCCCGGGGGGCCGCCGTCCTCCGAGATCCGTGTTCCCGTGGCGCCGGCCGGGAAGGGGTCTGCTGCGGGCGGCCGCTGCTGCTGGACTCCTGCTGTGCTGCCGTCAGGTTGCCCGGGGAGCGCCGTCGTCCGGCCCAGTGACGCCACCAGAGCACGCGAAGGCGGGAGAACCGGCCATGGCGGAGACCCCCCTCCTCACCCCGAATGACTTCGCGGGAACGGATTCCGAGCGCATCCACCAGGCCGTCACGGCGGGCGCCGCCCAGGGCCTCCGCGTCGTCATCCCGCGCCGCAACCGGAGCGCCGATGGGGACCGGGACGTCTGGCTGCTGGATACGGCCATCCTGTTGCCGCAGGACACCTTCCTCGTCCTCGACAACTGCCGCCTCAAGCTCTCGGACCGCTGCCGGGACAACCTGATCCGCAGCGCCAACTGCGGCCTGGGGATCACCGACATCCGGCCCCTGCGCAACATCCGCATCGTGGGCGTGGGCCGCGTCGTCCTCGAAGGGGCGGACCACCCCCGGGCCACCGGGGACAGCGCCAAGACACTGGGACAACGCACGTTCGGGACCGATGCCGGGGTCCCGGGGCAAAGCCAGACCGGCGATTGGCGCAACATCGGCATCCTGCTGGCCTACGTCGAGGAATTCCGCCTCGAGAACCTGCACCTCCGGGATTCCCATGCCTGGGCCATCTCCCTGGAACGCTGCGCCTACGGCAGCGTGCGGGACATCTCCTTCGCCTCCACCGGTTCGAGGGTGATCGACGGCGTGCGCCGGACGGTCCTCAACCAGGACGGCCTGAACCTGCGCCAGGGATGCCACGACATCACCGTCGACGGCATCAGCGGCCACACCGGGGACGATCTGGTTGCACTCACCAACATCCACCGGGCCGGCGCCGCCGCCGGCAGCGACACCTCGACCATGGTCAGCGGCGGCAGCCGCAGGGAAGGGGGCGCCGACGACATCCGCACCATCTTCCTGCGCAACATCCGCGGCCATTCGGCGGGGGGGCATCACGTCGTCCGCATCCTCAACGCGGGAGGACTGCGCATCACCAATGTCGTCCTGGATGGACTCATCGACACCTCGCCGCCGGACCGGCCCTGCAAGGCAACGGTCAAGATCGGCGACAGCAATCCGGCCTGGGGCGGGGTGACCCCGATGGGTGACACCAACCGCCTGCTGCTCAGCAACATCAGCAGCGCTTCCCGGCACACCATTCTCCTGGCCGGTTCGCTCACCGATTCCTGCATCAGCAACGTGATCCGCTGTCTGGCGGGGGGTGAGGCGATCACCTACGAGTCCGGCCGCGATCACGTCCGCAACGTCTCCCTGAGCAATCTCGTGCTGACGCAGCCCGCCGCCGACGAGGGACCGGGGCCCTGATGGCGGTGGTCACAGGCAGGCCAGGACAGCATGGGCGCCGCGCCTTCGGAACGGCATGGCGGATGGCGCCGGCCCCCCCCGCTCCCACAGTCCCCCGGCGACGCCCGAGTCCCCGTCACTCCTCGCCCCCCCCTTCGATGAAGGCTTCATAGTCGTCTTCGCTCATCAGGGAGCTGAGTTCGTCCTCGTCGAGGTCGTCCATGCGGCAGATCCAGCCGTCGGTTTCGGGGCTCTGGTTCATCAGGTCGGGATTGCGGTTAAGGGCGGTGTTCACGGCCCGCACGGTGCCGCTCAGCGGCGTGATCACGTCCGTGGCCGCCTTGGCGGATTCCACCACGCAGAGCGTGTCTCCCTGCTCCAGGACGCTCCCCACCTCGGGCAGTTCGACGAAGGTGATCTCGCCGAGTTCCTCCGCGGCATAGGCGCTGATGCCCAGGGTACCCTTGCCATTGCGGATGGCGATCCAAACATGCTCTTCGGAGAAGTATCGCATACCGCGTCCTCCTTGGCCCCGTGTCGTGCAGCGCATGGCGTCGTCCCGTGGGCGCCGCGGGCGCGGCGTGCTCCGGGACCGGCACCTGCGCCGGGGCCATGCCGTGTGGACATTACTTACGAAACCATTCCGTTTTTGCAAGGCGTATCGGGGAACTTTGGCGGCTTTTTTGCGCACGAGGCCTTGCGACATCGCTTTTGGGGGTGTACTGTCCGGGGAAGTTGAGTGGCAGGGTCGTTGGTATTGCCGCATGGCTCGGATGCAGAGGTTTTCACCTGTGGCGTGAAACGGTCTGGCGGCGTGGCTGTTCGCGTCCTTGGCAGAAGCAAACAGGGAGTGATGCGAAAATGAGTCTGATTCAGATCCTCGTGATGGTGGCAGCCGGAATCGGCATGCTGATCGGTCTGGCGAAGCAGAAGGGGGGTGCGGAATGGGGCCGTCCCATGGCCATCGTCTGCATCGTCATCGCCCTGGTTGCGGCGCTCTGGAACATCATCAACACGGCACGCGGCAAGAGCGGCGACGGCATCGTCGAGAAGGAGCTGCGGTACCAGGAGATCGGTGGCGAGAAGCTGGCGGGATACCTGGCCGAGAAGTTCCCCGGGTCCAAGGTGCTCCTTCTCGCGGAGCCGACCCTGGGGACGGGTCAGCCCAAGGTCAATCCCATGGTGAAGGGTTTCAAGGATGCTGCCGGCGGCAAGCTGACCATCGTGGCCGAGATTCGTCCGGAGATCCCCGCGGACAAGGCCAAGGCATTCCAGGCGGAGTCGCCCATGGAGAGCGGCATGGAAGGTTCCGACATGGCCGAGATGATGCCGCCCCTCGAGTACTGGTACAACGCCAAGATCTTCGACGAGCTGCTGGGCAAGCAGAGCGATTTCGACATCCTGGTGACCACCATCGGTCTGCCCCAGGATGCGCGCAACTCGAAGCTCCTCAAGGACAAGGCCCAGCGCCCGAAGATCGCGATCCTCAACGGCTCCATCTACGACCTGAAGGGCGCCTTCACCCCGGATATGCTCGTCGCCGCCATCACCTACAACCCCAAGGCCGAATACGACGACAAGGCCGTGCCGAGGAACCTCGATGAAGCCTTCAACAAGCGCTTCCTGCTGGTGACGCCCGAGAACATCGCGCAGATCGCCAGCCAGGCCCCGGACCTCTTCCGCAGCGGCCGCTGAGGATTGGGGCGGAAAGCCCCCTGCAAGCAGAAAGCCCGCCGTTTCCTCGAGGAAGCGGCGGGCTTTTTACGACGGAGGACGTACGCAGCGATGGGGAATGGGCTACAGGATCTGCGGGAACGCGTGTTCCGGGCCAATCTCGACCTGGTGGCGAAGGGTCTGGTGATCGAGACCTGGGGGAACGTCAGTGCCGTGGACCGGGCGCGGGGCCTGGTGGTGATCAAGCCCAGCGGTGTTCCCTACGACCGTCTCGAGTCGGGGAGCATGGTCGTGACGGACCTGGACGGCACCGTCGTGGAAGGGGACCTGCAGCCCTCGTCGGACCTTGCCACGCACCTCGAGATCTACCGCTGCTTTCCCCGGGCAGGGGGAGTGGCCCACACCCACAGCCCGGCGGCCACCGCGTTCGCCCAGGCCCGGGCGGAGCTGCCCTGCCTTGGGACGACGCACGCCGATCACTTCCACGGCAGCGTGCCCGTCACCCGGGAGATGACCCCGGCGGAAACCGCGGCGGACTACGAGCGCAACACCGGCCGTGTCATCATCGAGACCTTCCGCGACCTGGACCCGGCCGAGGTGCCGGCGGTCCTCGTCGCGTCCCACGGGCCCTTCACCTGGGGGGACACCTGCGAAGCGGCCGTCCGCAACAGCATCGTGCTCGAAACCGTGGCACGGATGGCCCTCGATACGGCCCGCCTGGGTGCCCTCGAACCCATCCCCTCCCACCTGCTCGAACGTCACTTCCGGCGCAAACACGGTCCCCGCGCCTACTACGGACAGAGCCGGACCTGACCCTCCGGGCGTGCCGCCGCACGCGCCACGGCGCCGTGTCCCGGGCCTCACGCCAGGGTGACGTGGGTGGCTCCCGCGCCGCCGGGGTCCTTTTCGCCTCCCAGTCGGAAGCTGCGCACCAGGGCATGCCCCCGGAGCCACTCGTGGATGCCCTGCCGCAGTCTGCCGGTGCCGAACCCGTGGATGATGCGCACCTCCCCGAGGTTGGCCATGGCGCTGCGGTTGAGGTAGTGGTCGAGACTCTGCAGGGCCTCCTCGACTCGCAGTCCGATCAGGTTGATCTCGACGGGAGTCGCACCGCTGACCCGGGGCCGCGAGACCTTCACTTCGACGGTCGGGTCGTTCCCGTTGTCCCGGGCCCGTCCCAGCTCGGAGGTCGCCACCGTGAAGGGCAGGCCGTCGATCGCGACCGTCGCCGTCCGCCGATGGCTGGCCAGAGCGCGGACCGTACCATGGCCCCGCAGCCGTTCGACCCAGACCCGCATCCCGACGGCGAGCTGTTCCGGGGCGATGGGCTGGGGGGGTCTGTCGGCGGTCTGTCGCAGGCTGGCGTCGAGGCGTTTCTCCCGGGCGTTGATGGTCTTTCTGGCCTGTGCCGCCTGTTCCCGTGCCGCCGCGGCGTTGTCTGGGGCGGTCTGCCGCAGGTGCCGCAGTTGGTTTTCCATCTCCTGGCGCGCGTTCTCGACGATTCCCGCCGCCTGGCGGTAGGCGTCCTGCATCAGCCGCCGGCGTTCGGAGCGCAGGTGGTCGCGCTCCTGGCGCACGGCCTCGCGGTCCTTGACCAGGGCATCGCGGGCCTCCTGCATGTCGCGTTCGGCCACGGCGATTTTGCGTTGATCGTCCTCCATGCGGGAGAGCACCTGTTCCAGGCGCAGGTGGTCGGTCGAGAGCATCTTCTCGGCCGCCCGGATCACTTCCCGGGGCAGGCGCAGGCGCTCGGCGATCAGGAGCGCGTGGCTGGCGCCCGGCCTGCCGATGTCGACGACGTACTCGGGACGCAGGGTTTCCGTGTTGAAGCGGACCGCGGCATTGAGCATCTGCCGGTGTTCGTGGACGAACTGCTTGACGATCCCGAGATGGGTGGTGGCCAGGGTGAGGGCCGGCCGGGAGGCGAGTTCCTGCAGGATGGCGCAGGCCAGCGCTCCCCCTTCGAGGGGATCCGTACCCGCTCCCAGTTCATCCAGCAGAACCAGACTTCGCCCATGTCGTGTGCGCTGCAGAATGGCGGTGATGTGGGTCATGTGGGCGCTGAACGTACTCAGGTTGGTGGCGAGTGACTGTTCGTCGCCGATGTCGGCGTAGATCTGGTCGAACCAGGGCAGCTCGGTGCGCCCGTCCACGGGGGCCGGCAACCCCGCCTGCGCCAGCAGCAGGCAGAGACCGAGGGTTTTCAGCGCCACCGTCTTGCCGCCCGTGTTCGAACCCGTGATCACCACCGTGCGGACCCCGCCCGCGATCGACAGGTCCAGGGGCACCAGTTCCGCGGCGCGGCCTTCCGCCCGCAGGTTCTGCTCGAGCAGGGGATGGCGTGCCTGGACCAGCCGGATGCTCCGGCCGTCGGCGGGAAAGGTACAGCGGTAGGCGGCGCCCCAGCGGGCCACGGCCGCGGCGGCGTCCAGCTCGGTGAGCGCCTGCTGCGAGGCGGCCAGAAGCGGGGAGGCTTCCCGCACCGCGGCGCTGAGGCCGGCCAGGATGCGCCGGATCTCGTCCCGTTCTTCGAGGCGCAGGCCGGCCAGTTCGTTCCCCATGGGCAGACTCAGGGTAGGCTCCACGAACACCGTATGACCACTGTTCGAGTGGTCGTGGATGATGCCGGGAACGGCCGCCTTCTCCTCGCGCCGGATCGGGATCACGTAGCGCCCGTTGCGCTGCGTCACGTAGGCATCCTGCACCACCCCCCCGAACTTCGGGTCCTGCAGCAGACGTTCGAGGGTGCGCTGCAGGTTCTGCTCGAGGCGGACGGCGCGGCGCCGGAGTTCGGCCAATGCCGGGCTGGCACTGTCCGGAACGGTGCCATCCTGGTCGAGGCAGCGGTGCAGGCGGCGGGCCAGGGGGGTGCAGGGGTCGATGCGCCGGCCCAGTGCCTGCAGCTCCGGGCAGTTCCGGCAGCCGTCCCGCTGCAGGAAGGCGGCGGCCTCCGCGGCCGCGTCGAGGAGTTGCCGGCAGAGCAGCAGCTCTTCGCTGTCCAGTACGGCCCCATCGGGCGCGGCCCGGCGCAGGGCTTCGCCGATGTCCTCGAACTGCAGGCCCGGGAAGGACACGCCCGCCTCGGCCAGGCCCATCAGTTCCCGGTAGAGACCCTGCCGCCCGCGGGACGCCTCCCGGCCGGGGGCCGGGCGCAGGGCGAGGACCGCCCGGCGGCCGCCGCCGGTCTGGGCGTACCCCGCCAGGGTCTCCAGCAGGGCATCGAATTCGAGGACATGGAAGGCGTGTTGGTCCATCACCCTTCCCCCCGGTGCACGTGTTCGAGCCAGAGCTTGAAACAGAAGACCGCCCAGAGCTGGGCGCCGCAGTCGCGATAGCCGTTGAGGTGGTCTTCCGCCAGTTGCCGCAGGACCTGGTTGTTGAAGAAGCCCTGCGTGTCCCATTCCTGCTGCCACAGCACCATCTCCCGCACCTGGTCGGAAAGGCCGCCCCGGAGCCACTCCGCGATGGGGACCCCGAACCCGCGCTTGGGCTGCGTGGCAACGGCCGGAGGCAGGACTTCCCTGGCGATCTCGGCCAGGATCCGTTTGCGGTACCGCGGGCCGACCTTCAGGGAGACCGGCAGCCGGGTCACGAAGTCCACGAGCTCGTGGTCGAGAAATGGGGAACGGACCTCCAGCGAGAACATCATGCTGGCGATGTCCACCTTGGTCAGCAGGTCGCCGGGAAGGTACTCGACCATGTCCAGTTCGAGAAACCTCTCGAGGGGCTCCGCGGCCGTGCCTTCCCGCAGCAGCTCGCGCCAGCCCTCGAGCCGGTGCACCAGTCCCGCCTCGGAGAGGGGCCCCGCCCGCAATGCCTCCAGGGCTTCGGGGCTGAAGATGCCCTGAAAGCCCATGTAGGCCGCCAGGGGCGGAGCCCCGAATGCCCCCAGCAGACGACGAACCGTCGCCAACGGCGTCCGCTGGGCCCGGTTGCGGGGCAGAACGGAAAGCAGGGCGCGGCAGAAGACCTCCCGCCCCGCCAGCGGCAGGAAGGAAAGCGAGCGGTGCACCGCCATGACCCGATAGCGCTCGTAGCCGCCGAACAACTCGTCTCCACCGTCGCCGCTGAGAGCCACGGTGACCCCCCCGCGGGTGAACCGGCTCAGCAGCGCCGTGGGCAGGATCGAGGCATCGCAGAAGGGTTCGCCGCAGTGCCGCACGATGTCTTCGAGGAGGGCGGCGTCGCGCGTGTCGGCGACGTCGCTGGCGTGGCGGGTGCCGAGATGTCGC
This sequence comes from Lentisphaeria bacterium, assembly GCA_016935045.1. Lineage (GTDB taxonomy): Bacteria > Verrucomicrobiota > Lentisphaeria > Oligosphaerales > JAFGRS01 > JAFGRS01. The sequence goes on from JAFGRS010000393.1 coordinate 10,456, forward strand.
GCCAGGGCTTCGGCCTTCCCTCTCTCGTCGTAGCGGGGTTCCTGGAAGCCCATGGTGAAGGTGCGCGCGGGTACATCGAGGCCGCGCTGCATGGTGGCCACGACCAGGCCCGAGTCGAGTCCCCCGCTGAGGAAGGCGCCCAGGGGGACTTCGGACTCGAGACGTTTGCGCACGGCCTCCTCGAGGAGTTCGCGGGTGCGGGCCACGGCCTCCCGAGGACGGAGGCGTTCCTTGGGCTCGAAGGTCGGGCGCCAATACCGGCTCATCTCCGCCTGGTCCGCGCGGAAGCTGACCGAGAGAATGGAGCCGGGGGGCAGCTTGCGGATACTCCCGTAGATCGTCCGCGGGGCAGGAATGTACCCCAGCGCCAGGTAGTCGAGCAGGGCCTGCAGGTCGATTTCCGGACGCGGCTGCAGAACGGCAAGCAGAGCGGACATCTCGCTGGCGAAGGCGAGGGTCCCTTCCCGCGTCACCGTGTAGAGCAGGGGTTTCTGCCCGAGGCGGTCACGCCCCAGCAGCAGGCGCCGGCCCGGAACGTCCACCAGGGCAAAGGCGAACATGCCCTCGAGGCGGGTCACCAGCCCCTCGCCCATGTCCTCGTACAGGTGCACCAGCACCTCCGTGTCCGAGGTGCCCGAGAACACATGCCCGGCGCCGAGCAGCCCGGCGCGCAGGGCGCGGTGGTTGTAGATCTCCCCGTTGAAGGTGACCCAGACCGTCCCGTCCTCGTTGCTCAGAGGCTGGTGCCCCGTCTCGACCCCGATGATGGACAGACGGCGGTTGGCCAGCCCCCAGTGTTCGCCGCAGTGGACGCCCTGGTCGTCCGGACCGCGATGCGCCAGGGCCCCCGCCATGGCCTCGAGGACCCCGGCCTCCGGCGGCCGCATCAGACGCGTCTCGAATTGTCCCGCAATCCCACACATACAGATCGTCTCAGAATTGTCTGTGTCCCAGAGAATCGGTGCCCGCGGAGCCGGATCCCATCCCCCTGGAGGGCGACGCTCCGCGGAGCCG
>JAFGRS010000394.1 GCA_016935045.1 Lentisphaeria bacterium
GGTGACGTTGAGGAGGCAGCCCCTCGCCGGCTGACCTTCGACTGTAGGTAGGTTCAGCGAGGGAGTGCGTCCCACACCGAAGGGGCCCAGGTCGCCTTGGGACGTTCGGTCCACACTTTGCAAGGTGTGGACTGATGGTCGTCGCGCATGCATGCACCGGGAGCCTTGGCTGGAAGGTCAATCCCGCTCGTTGGCGTGGGCCACACTTTGCAAAGTGTGGACCGAAGGGACCCGCAGGCCGCAGCATGCAGCTTGGCATGGCTGTTCCGCACCTTGCAAAGTGTGGGAGTTGGCGCCATCTGTACGGCGGTTCCCGCGGCATGTCCACCCGGGTTCCCTTCTTCGTGTCCGGCTTTCCGGGTTTGTTGTCCGAGGGAGTTCAGCATGCGGCAGGTTCCGGCTGTTTTCGCGGGGCTTCTGCTGGCTTCGGCGCCGGCTCCCTTCGTCGTGGGTGCGTCGGGGGTGCGCGCGGCACGCGGTTCGACCCCTCCGGCGCTTCCGTTCTTGCAGGCGGCGGACTTCTACGTCGATGCTGTCCGGGGTGACGACGGCAACGACGGCCAGCTTCAGCGGCCCTTTCGTAGCATCGGGAGGGCCGTGGCGGCGATGGTGTCTCCCGGGTCAGTCTGCAGCATCCGTGCCGGGGTGTATCGGGAGGCGGTTCGCTTCGAGCACAGCGGCACAGCCGAACGTCCGTTGCGGTTCCAGGCCGAACCCGGCGCGGTCCTGAGCGGTGCCGATGCGGTTAGGGTCTGGGTGCGCAGCGAGGAGGATCCGGACTCGGCATATCCCCACGCCCCGGGGCTGTACTACGCCGTGGTGGGGGCGAACCCGTTGCGCGAGCGCGGTCAGATCGCTGTTTTTCTCGACGGCCGGATTGCCCCGGAGGCCCGCTGGCCGAACGACAACGGGTCGTATCCGTGGCCGACGTACGCCTTCTGTTCCGACGCCGGCTACGATCAGGATGGCAGGAACGGCTGGATCGAGGACCACAACCTTCCGGAGCGTCCGGACGGGTACTGGGAGGGATGTCGGCTGATCATCCTGGCCGGCCACGGCTGGCGCGGTCGGGATCTGCCCATTCTGCGTTACACCGCCGCCGACAAGCGGATGGTCACCGACTTCGAGAACAACAAGCCCGGTGCGCCGGGCAACGCTTCCCTGCGGGGGCCGGTGCCCCGGAAGCAAGCGGGTCGTGAGCCCCTTCCGGGCAACGAGTATTTCGTGGTGGCGGACCCGGCGGAACTGGCGCATCCGGGCCTCTGGATCCAGAACGAATGCGATGCTGCCGACGAGTGGGCCTACTTCTTCGACCGAGCCGATCCGGCCCGCAGCCGCCTGTACCTGAAGACGGCCGGGGACCCGCCGCGGCACGTGGAACTCCGCTGTCGGGACGTGGGCCTCGATTTCGGCGATGCCTGCCACATCCAGGTGACCGGGCTGCGGCTGTTGGGTTGCCGGCCGGTGTTCGGCGGCCGGTCCCGAGGCATTCTCCTGCAGGCGATGGCCATGACCTACGTCGATCATCAACGCGTGCCCGGCGGCGAAGGCATCTTCGTGGATGGTGACGATCACGTCATCCGCGACTGCGCCATCGAGTGGAGCGCGGGCAACCTGGTGACCTTCCGTTCCGGCCGCGGTCACCGCTTCGTCAACAACCTCGCCCGCGGCGCGAACTACTCGACCCACCGCGGGGGACTCCTGCTCTGGCGCGGTGCCCGGGATGTGCTCGTCAGCCACTGCACCCTCAGGGACAGCGGCGCCATGATCCTGGCCATGCACGACGCCGAAGGAGCGATCGTCGAGTACTGCGACATCGCCGACGGGGCCAGGCTGTGCACCGACCTGGGACTGAAGTACGACAGTTTCATCGGCACGTACTGTCTGCGCTACAACCTCTGGCACGGCGCCACCTCGGCGAACCACACCGGGCACGGCAGCAGCGCCATCTACCTCGAAGACGGCGGTGCCCAGGCGATCGTCCACCACAACATCGTCTGGGATGTCGACTATGGCATCCAGCTGAATTCCAGCTCGACGCTGCACCGCCTGTTCCACAACACCGTCGGTCCGTGTCGGCAGGCCGCCGTGCTCTGCGGCAGCAACCGGCAGAAGATGGCGGTCGAGCGTTTCACCTCGATCCTGGCCAACAACGTCCTTTCCGGCAACCCCATCCAGGCGCGCGGCATCGGCATCCGCGGGTTGGTCCTGCGCGGCAATCTGCCGGGCGGCGAACCGGGCTTCGTGGACGTTTCGGCGGGGGGTTTCCGGCTGCGGCAGGATTCCCCCGCCCGGGACGCCGCGTTGCCGGTGGCGGGCCTCGGGGTGGATGTTCCGGACGGTGCGCCGGACATCGGCGCTCTGGAGTACGGTGCTCCGGACTGGACGCGCCAGGTGGGGCACGACTTCGAGGGCCCGCCGCCGGAAGCCGCCCACCCCTTTCCCCAGCTCGAGTATCGCACCTACACCGAGAACTACAGCTTCGAGACCCCGGCGGAGATCGGTGCCGGGCCGGCGGCATGGAGGCTCTCGGGCTCGGCTGCACGGGTTCCGGGCGCATTCCACGACCGGGCGAACATCCTGACCGACGTGACGGCGCGCAACGGGCGTTTCACCATCCGGATCGCGGGCACGCCCGGCGAAGTGAGGCAGACGGTCTCCGGGCTGCGTCCCGGCAGCGAGTACATCCTGGTCGTGGGGGTCCGCCCGGGGCAGGAGAACCGGGTGCTGACGATCGGTGTCGAGGGCCACGGGGGCGAGCGGCGCCGGAAGGACATCGTCATGCCCCTGCCGGCGGATTTCCTCGAAGCGCAGCACGGCGGCGGCCACTGGACTCTCGGGGCCCTGCGTTTCACCACCGGGGTGGCGAACACGACCGCGGAGGTCTTCGTGGGGTCACCCGCGTCGACACCGGAGCCGGTTTTCGTCGACACGGTCATGGTCGTGCCGGCGGCGCCCTGGCACGGTGCCGGTTCGCCGCCCGAGCCGCTGACCCTCGACCTGCGCACGTCCCGGGGAGCGGCGCGGGGCCGGCCGGGCGGGCGGGATTATCCCTACACCGTCGCGGCGGCAGCGGAGGCCGGCGGGGAGGGGCCCGGGGAGGAGATCCGTCTCGTCGGGGACAGTTGGCGGGTCGTGGCGTTCGACCACGCCTACACCCCCTTCACGGTGCTCGAATTCGAGCAACGCAGTTCCGGACCGGGCACCGTGCAGGGCGTCGCCATCGGCGCGGATGGGACGGTCCACCGCGGCGCCGTCTTCCTGACCCGTACGGCCGAGAATCTACCGTCCAGGGGCATTCCCCTGACCAGCGGCTCCCTGTGGAAACCCCTGCGCACGGACGAAGAGGGCTGGGAGCACTACCGCGTCCCCATTGGGCAGTATCTCCGCTACTTGCGCGACTATGGGGTGCGGCAACATCTTGTGTTTCTGAACGAGTGTGCGGGCGACGCGGGGGCCGAGTGCCGGTTCCGCAGGGCGAGGATTGTCGAGAGATGGGACCCGTAAAGGCGTTGCGAAACATCCTGGTGGGGGCGGTGTTCCTGGTTCCCCTGCTGGCGGGCTGCGGGCGCCAGCCGCCCACGCCCCGGGAGCCGGTCTCGCCGATCCCCTCGGCGGCGGAAACGGCCCCGGCGCCTGCAGCGCAAGCGGCCCCGGAGCCGCACGTCCCGGGCCCCGTCAGCGCCGATGCCTTTCTCGACGCGGCATTCGAGGGGGACCTGAAACCGGTCGAAAGCGCGCTGCGTGCAGGCTTGGCGCCGGACACCGCCAACGAACAGGGGCAGACGGCACTCATGCTGGCGGCCTTCAACAGCCACGCCAGCGTGGCAAAGGCACTGCTCGAAGCCGGAGCACAGGTCTCGCGCCGCGACCAACTCGGCCGCACGGCCCTCATGTATGCCGCTACCGCACCCGATCCGCAGACCCTGCTCGTGATCCTGCAGTCCCGCCCGGATGTCAACGCCGTCGACACCCAGGAACACTGGACCGCGCTGATGTTCGCCGCCGCGGAAGGGCATACGGACGTCTGCCGCATTCTCCTGGACAACGTCGCGGATGCCTCGATCCGCGACGTGGATGGCGACACGGCGGGGGACTTTGCCCGGCGGCGGGGGCACACGGAACTTGCCGAACTCCTGGACGCCGCCGCGCCCCCGCCGTAGCCGCGGCGAGGAGGTCCCGGGGCCAGCCGCAGGTTGGCGACTCCCTTGCATGTGGCCACAGCCGGATGCGACAGTTGCGCCCATTCGCGGCCGTGGTGTTGCCCCGGGGCCGCACGTCCTGTAGAGTTGTCGGTGGGTGTTCCGGACACTCAGTCCGAACGCCCGCATGCAGGCAGAGGAACATGGCGCCATGGCGGCATCCGAGGATGGAAATCTGATCTGGATCGACCTCGAAATGACCGGGTTGCGTCCGGACGTGGACCGCATCCTCGAGGTGGCGGCGGTGGTGACGGACAGCGATCTCGACGTGGTGGCCGAGGGGCCCGTCCTGGCGGTGCATCAGCCCGAGAATGTTCTCCAGGCCATGGACGAATGGAACCGGACCCAGCACGCCTCCTCCGGACTCACGGAACGGGTGCGCGCGAGCCTCCTCGACGAGCATGCCGCCGAGGAGTGCGTGCTGGCGTTTCTGCGGCAGCACGTGCCGGCCGGCGTCAGTCCCATGTGCGGCAACAGCATCTGTCAGGACCGACGTTTCCTCTATCGCTGGATGCCTCGGCTCGAGGCATACTTCCACTACCGGAACCTGGACGTAAGCACCCTGAAGGTCCTTGCCCAGCGTTGGTTCCCCGCCGTGTTCGAGGGGGTACAGAAGCGCGAGGCCCACCGGGCCATCGAGGACATCCGGGAGTCGATCGCGGAACTGCGCCATTACCGCGTGCATCTTCTTGTGCCTCCGGCCGCCGCCGTTGCCCCGTCGTCGGCGGGGTAGTGTTGCCGGGGCGCTGGACGGCTCCGCAGGGGATGTCACATGCCGCCTGGTCCGCCCACCTTTTACGATCTTCTCGGGGTGAGTCGCACCTGTTCGTTCCCTGTGCTCAAGCGCGCGTACTACCGGCGCGCCAAGCAGTGCCACCCGGACCTGCACGGCGGCGACGCGCGCAGGGAGGAGGAGTTCAAGCAACTGGTAGCGGCGTTCGACGTTCTCTCGGACCCGCGCCGGCGGCGGGAGTACAACCTACGGCTGGCGCAGGCCGAGGCCCCCAGCACGCCGACGGCGTTCCGCGAGGAAGGCCCGTCGATCATGGACACGCTCGCCGACGATACCCTGGAGGAAATGGTCGTCGGCAACACGATCCCGCGGAACACGACCCTGCAGACCCTGATGCTCGACCTGACGCGCACCAAGCGGTTCATCGCCTTTCGCGAGGCCCGCAATCTCTTCACCCAACGGGAGTACAGAAAGGCCGGACGAATCTGCCGGAGGCTGGTTCATGTCAGCCCGCAGAACATCCTCTACCGCTTCACCCTTGCCGAATGCTACCGCTGCGTGGGCTTTCGGGGCCGGGCCCGGCACCACTACCGGCGCTGCCTCATCACCGGGCTCGAACGCACCCCGCCCCAGGCCCTCCGCCATATCCGCCGCCGGCTCGCGGAACTCCTCGACGAGCAGGGCGCCTGGGGACGCGTGATGGGCTGGTTCGTGCCCCCGCTGCCTCCCGGAGAGGCGCCGCAGGAGGACGCAACCGCTCAACTGCGGCGCCATTTCCTGCGTGCTCTCCGACGCCGGTCCCGCTACGACCGGGCACTGCTGCCCAGTCCGCGCCGTCCTCCCGAGGCACTGCCCCCGCACACCGACAGAGGCTGAGCCCGCTGCACTGCTCTCCGGGATCGGGCGCCGTGCGTTGCGGGGCCGGCGGACAGTGGTCGACGGCCTTGATGCGTATGGCCTGGATGGACTCGTTCAACTGCATCAGCTCGGGGACGGTGCGCGCCAGGAAGTGGAAGAAGCTCTCGATGGCGGCCAAACGCACGTTCCGGCCGGTTCCGCCATTGCCCCTGTCGGCCTGGAGATGGTTGAGGAAGTCCAGGACGGTCTGCCGGGTGATCATGTCCATACTCAGCGGTTCGGGCTGAACTGCGGCCTTTGCGCAGACGTAGCCGCTCAGCAGGCGCATGCAGTCGCTGTAGGCGGCGATGGTGTTGGGGGACAGGCCGCGCTCGGCGGTGAGATATGAGGTAAAGAAGGTACCTACCCTGATCTATTCATGAACCACGAATGGACACGAATGAACACCAATGGGCGCAACGAGTTCCGGCACCGGGGGCGGCAGACGGGGA
>JAFGRS010000395.1 GCA_016935045.1 Lentisphaeria bacterium
AGTTCGTCCCCATCCCCATGGAGGCCATGACCGGCGAGGGGGAAACCTCCGGCAGCGCCGTCCAGTGATGTGATCCGTTCCTGGACGCTCCGGACACTCATGGTCCGGATCGCCCCGCAGTGCCCGGTTGGAAGAATTCGTTTCTTTCAGCCGGGCATTTGCATTTCCGCCGCGGGGGCCGGTGGAGGGGGGCGGGGAGGGGTACGGGGCGTGTTCAGGGATCTGCCCGGGTGGGGGGGTGGCGTGGGGCTGTCCGCGTGGGGGGGGATGCCGGTGCGCGATCCAGGAAATCGCTGACTCCTTCGAGGAGGTCCTCCGGGTTGCCGCAGGTGTAGACGGTAGCCGGGATGCTCTGGCGGAACCATTCGCCGTAGCGTTTGGTGACGATACGACGGTCCGCGACGAGGACGACGCCGCGGTCGTTACGGTGCCTGATGAGGCGGCCGAAGCCCTGCCGGAAGCGGATGACCGCAAGGGGAAGGCTGTAGGCCCGGAAGGGATCGAGTCCCCTGCCGGCCAAGGCCTCGCAGCGTGCCTCGACCACCGGGTCGGTGTGGACCGGGAAGGGCAACCGGGCCAGGAGGACGCAGGAGAGGGCCTCGCCCGTGATATCCACCCCTTCCCAGAAGGAGTGTGTGCCCAGGAGCACCGCTCCGGCGGAGGCCGCGAAGAGCTGCCGGATGGCTTGGCGCGACCCATGGATTCCCTGTGCGAGCAGGCGCAGTTCGGTCATATCCGGGTCATCCCGCAGGAGGGCCGCGCAGCGGCGGAGCATGTCATGGCTGGTGAACAGGCCCATGGCGCGGCCGCGGGTGCGGCGGAACAGCTTCCCCATGAAGGCGGCGAGTTCCCGGGTGTAGTCCCGTTCGGGGTCGCCGGGTTCGGGTAGGAAGGTCGGCACCAGCACGAGGCATTGGTCGGTGCCGTAGCGGAAGGGGGTCCCCAGGGCCAGCTGCCGCAGGCGTTCCGGGGGAAGGAGGTCCAGGCCCAGGCGTTCCCGCATGAATCCTGCCTCGCCGCGCACGGTCAGGGTGGCGGAGGTCAGGATGACGCTGCGCTTGGCGCCATAGAGCGGCTCCGCGAGCAAAGGTCCGACGGCGACCGGCGCCGACCAGGCCCGGGCACTCCCCTGCGCGGGCGGAACACGCTCGATCCAGGAGACAGCATTCGGGTCCTCGGCGTCCAGGACCCGGGCCGTGTCCGCCACGAACTCACGGGCCCAGAGCGCCCCGGCACGCAGCTCCCTGGCGAACTCCTCCAGACGCAGGGCCGGGGCCGTACCCCCGGGGACCCCCCCCAGCCGATCCGCCACGGCTGCCGCCTCCGCCGCCACCAGGCCAACCACCGTCGCCAACCGTTGCCGATCCAGTTCCAGGTCCCGGCGGGCGTCAGCCGCGGCCGGCAACGGCCGGAGGCGCCGCGTCTGCAACCCCGGGTCACGCGGCAGTAGGCGCGCCAGAGCCAGGAAGAAAGGCCCCGTCGCTGCCCGAGCTGCCTCGACCATTCCCATCAGGGCCTCGGAGGCGTCCGCGGCGGCCTCGATCTCCGGCCCCGGCAGACCGCGATCGCCCCTCCGCAGGAGGGCCGTCAAGGAGGGCAGCAGTCCCCGTCGGGTCCCACGCCGTCCGGGCCGGCACAGGCGGCCGAGGACAAAGAGGATGCGGCGCAGGGAGACTTCCCGGGTCAGGGCGCTGGTGACGGCATCTTCGAGGTTCTGGGCTTCGTCGAGGACGAGGTGTTCGTGGGGCGGCAGCACCGGACTGGCGAGGGGGTTGGCCATTTCCGCGAAGACGACGGCATGGTTGGCGACGATGACGTCGGCGGCGAGGGCCTGGCGGCGGGCCCGTTGCAGGAAGCAGCGTCGGTAGCATGGGCAGGCGGGTCCGCTGCACTCTTCGGCGACGCTGGCCAGCCTGCCGGCCAGTTCCCGAAAGCGGTGGCGTTCGGCGAGGAGGCTCTCCGCGAGATCGCCCGAGCAGGTACGCACCGCCCACAGGACCACGCTGGCGAGGGGGTAGCGATCTTCGGGTTCCAGCTCGGTGTCGGCGTGCTCCAGGAGGTAGAGAAGGCGTCGGATGCAGAGGTAGTTGCGTCGTCCCTTGATCAACGCGGTGCGGAACTCCGTGTTGAGGGCCCTGGCGACGAGGGGCAGGTCCTTGGCATGGAGTTGCTCCTGGAGGTTTCTGGTGTGGGTACTGACGACGACAGGGGAGTGGTTGACGAGGGACCAGAGCACCGCCGGGACCAGGTAGGCCAGGCTCTTGCCGGTACCGGTGCCGGCCTCCACCAGGAGGTGCCGGGAATCGTTGAAGGCGTCGACGACTGCCCTGGCCATGGAGGCCTGCTCCCTGCGCGGCTCGTAGGAGGCCAGGGCTGCCGCCAGACCTCCGTCGGGCCCGAATACCGCCGCCACCGCGTCCGCGTCGATACACTCGGGATCCGCACCGCCTCCGGAGGACGATCTCCGCGCGCCCCCGCCCTCGCGGAAAAGGTGCGCCAGCGGGGCCGAACCACTGCCATCGGCAGGGCGAAATCCGGCGCGCAGCAGGGAGCGCAGAGCATCCCCGCGCAACGGCTGCAGCAGACGCAGCACCGCCGCCAGGGCCGCCGCGGGAAACCCAGCCCGGATCTCCTGCAACGCATACCACACCAACCCCGTCGTGGCGGCGGCCACGCCCGCCGGCCCCCCGGCGTCCAGCGGCACATCCAGTTCGAGAACCGAGCGCAGTACCGCCAGCTCATGGCTCGCAAGCTCGGGCAGGCAGAGCCAGCACAGGCGCAGACTGTCCACCAGGGGCGTGCGGAAGGCTCCCCCCGTGGCCCTGCGGAGGAACGCCCTCACCAGATCCGCGTCGTGCGCGACGCAGAGGCCGTCTTCCGGAAGAAAAGCGAGGAAATCCCGCTGCCACGCAGCAATTGGGGGAGCGGTCGGACCCGGGAGCGCATCCCCCGCAAGCGTTCGGTGGTCACCTCCCGCCGTCCCCTCAGGCTCGATCGTGGCCTCGAACCTGGCCACGGCCGTGCCTTCCCGGAACATGCAGGCCGCGAGCGCACGCAGGCGATGGCGCGACGGATTCGGTCCCGTCGTGGTCACGGCGATGGCGATCACCGGTTCGGTGGATCGGTTTCGGGGCATTGCAGTGGTCTCAGAACCAGGACTTAGCGCTTCGCGCAACTAGGGACCATGGACCATGGACCATGGACCATGGACCATTTCAAGCCAGAGACGTCAGGTACTTGCC
>JAFGRS010000396.1 GCA_016935045.1 Lentisphaeria bacterium
GCCGCAGCCGTCGATGCGGGCGGCGTCTTCGAGGTCCCTCGGGATGCCCTTGAGGAACTGGCGCAGGAGGAAGATGAAGAAAGCGTTGCCGAAGAGGTGTCCGAGCCAGAGCGGGAGGAGAGTGTCGTACATGCCGAGGCGCCTCCAGATGAGGAAGTGTGGGATCATGGTGACCTGTCCGGGGATCATCAGGGTTGCGAGCATGATGAGGAAGCAGCCGTTGCGGCCGGGCCAGGTGAGGCGGGCGAAGGCATAGGCGACCAGGGAGCAGGCGAAGACGGTCAGCACGACGTTGACGATGACCAGGAAGAGACTGACGCGGACATAGCGCCAGAAGGGGATGTGTTCGAGCACGCGGGTGTAGTTCCTGGTGATCTTGCTGAGGCAGGCGCCGAGGGGGCTGGTGCGGTGGATGTCGAGGGTGAGACGCACCAGGGAGGGTTCGTCGAGGACGGGCTCCCGGGTGGGTTCTTCGTGGAGGAGGACCCAGGTCTTGATTTTGGTGGAATGGTCGTCGGGACCGGGCTTCTGCCAGGTGAGCATGGTCCAGGTTTCGTTGGCGAGCGGGATGCGGTGCTCGGCCCGGTAGCGTTTTCCGGCGGTTTCGAGGGTCATATCGAGCTGGTGCCAGGTGTCGTCGGGTTTGAGGTAGAGCTGGACGCGTTCGAGCTGGTCCGTGGGGAAGCCCACGCGGTAGGTTTCGCTGAGCGTGATGCGGTCGCCCCGGGAAAAATCGTAGCGGATGGAGGCGAATTCGGCGGCCGCGTCGGCGAGTCGGGTGACGGTGGCGACCTGGGGGGTGAGGTTCTGGAGGCGTTCCGCGACGGGGCGGTCGTTGCCGAGGACTTCCTCCCTCCGGTCGAGGCTGCGCACGCGGAGGGGACCGAAGCTGAGTCTGCGGTGGATCTGGCCGAAAAGGTCGCTGACGAGTCGGGTGGTCACGAGGGGTACGGCCGCGGCGGCCACGGCCTCCGGGCCCCGGTTCCAGGTTTCGGTGGGCAGGGAGCGGCGCAGCTTGGCGCAGACGGCCAGGCAGAGGTCCTGCTCCCAGGTGGCGGGGGGGAGGTCGTCCGGCACGACGGTGGCGGCGCGTTCGCGCACCAGAGGGAGCAGGGCTCCGGCAATGCCCGGTTCGGTTTCGGGCAAACCTTCGAGAACGAGGGAGGGGTCGATGTAGGGGCTCTGCAGGCGGGGTCTCGGCAGCGAGGGCAGCAGGTTCAGTCCCGGCGCGAAGAGTTCCCGGTCCACCTTGACGCTGGTGCTCACCATCCACACGAAGGGCAGGGAGAAGATGGCCGATCCCGCGATCAGCAGTGCGTAAACCGCGACATTCCAGGCGATCCCGTGCTTCACCGCTGGGTGCTCCCCGAGCTGGTTTCGGTACCTACGGCGGCCGGCCCATGGTTCCGCATGCTGTCGGCCGCGGCCCTGTCGTTATCCCATCCTCCGGAGCGCCCGCGTCCTCGCGGGCAACCCTCTGCCCATACGGGTTTCTTCGGGCTGCTGAGGACTACTCCGATTCATAGTAGACCCAACGCTTCGAGAAGCGCAGTTGGAATGCGGTGATGGCCAGCACGATGACGAAAAGGACCCAGGCCATGGCCGAGGCGTAGCCCATGTGCCCGTAGCGGAAGGCGTTGTTGAAGAGGTGGTAGACGTAGAACAGGGTGGAATTGTCGGGGCCGCCGTGGGTCATGATGAAGGCCTGCCCGAAGATCTGGAAGGTATGGATGAGCCCCATGACGAGATTAAAGAAGATATAGGGGGTGAGTTGGGGGATGGTGACGTGTCGGAAGCGTTTCCAGGCATTGGCGCCGTCGAGGCTGGCGGCTTCGTAGAGCTGTTCGTTGATGCCCTTGAGTCCGGCCAGCCAGATGATCATGCCGCTTCCGGCCCCCCAGAGTCCCATGAGGATGATGGAGGGTTTGCTCCAGGCGGGTGACTGCAGCCAGAGCGGGCCCTCGAGCCGCAGCAGGCTGAGGGCGCGGTTGATGAGTCCGCCCTGGGGGTTGAAGATCCAGATCCAGAGGATGCTCGAGGCAACCATGGGCACGATGGCCGGAAGGTAAAAGAAGGTGCGCCAGACCGCCATGCCCCGGATCTTCAGGTTCAGGAGCAGGGCGACCGAGAGACTCATGGCCATCCCCAGGGGCACGCCGACCACCATGTACAACGTGTTCCCCAGGGCCAGGGGGAACAGCTTGTCCCGGGTGAACAGCCAGCGGTAGTTGTCCAGCCCCGTGAAGCGCGGGGGATTGAGAATGTCGTAATCGCAGGTGCTCATGACCAGGCTGAACAGCATGGGGCCCCCGCCAAAGACCACGAAGCCGATGATCCACGGCGCGGCGCACAGCCAGCCGCTCTTCCACTGGCTGCGGAAATACCCCCCGCTGCTGCCCTCGACCACCGCATCGGCCGCCCCCCTCAGCCGAAGCACACGCAGGAGCCTGCGGCGCCAGCCGCGGTGCGTATCGAGGAGATAGAGGGCGGCGCCCGCCAGCAGCAGCAGGGCCGCGTAGAGCACGAAGAAGCCGTGCCAGTTGACGGGCCGGCCCTTGGGGGGAGAGAGAACGCGGTCGAGGTCTCTCTGGACGATGGCCGTGCCGTTGTCGAGGGCCTGTTTGGGGGTGGCGCGTTTGTAGAGCGCGGCCTCCATGGCCTCGGCGTGCTGGTTCCAGAGGAGTTGTCCGACGGGAGTGACCGGGCGGAAACGGGCGTCGGGGAGGAGCTTGTTGTAGACGCGGCAGCCGTCCCGGACGGTGGCCGGGATGCGTGGGTTGTCGTAGACGTATTTCTCGAAGAAGTGGTCGTTCAGGTCTCGCAGGGGGAGCTGGCGCGGGATGAAGAGTCGGCCCTGAGCCTCCGCGATCTCCCGCTCGCTCTCCATCCAGATGGTGAAGGCCCTCTCGCCGGTCATGAAGCGGATGAACTCCCAGGCGGCGTCCTTGTTCCTGGCCGTGGTCGGTATGGCGTAGGCCCAGCCGCCGTTCCAGGAGATGTGGGGCTTGCCGGCATCGAGTTCGCGCCGGGGCATGGGTGGCGGCGCGGCGCCGAAATCCAGGTTCCGGCCGTAGGCGGCGAGGAAAGGCATCTGCCAGGAACCATCGATCTTCATCGCGATCTTGCCCTGGATGAAGGGATCGAGTTCCCCACCCTGGAAACCGGCCTGAAACGCCGCCACCTCGGCGTATCCCCCGATGCTCTCGTAAACGTCCACCATGTACTGCAGGGCTTCGACGATGCGGGGGTGATTGAGGGTACAGGTCCGCCCGTCCGGGGACAGGAAGCTCCCCCCGGCCATCCAGCCGTACATGTAGAGCCAGCTGTTGCCGAACTGGGGTGCGAAGCCGACGCAGGCAAGTTTCCCGTCCGCATCGCGGCGGGTGAGCTTCCGGGCGTACTCCGCGAGTTCCTCCCAGGTGCGCGGCGGAAGAGGTTCCCCGTCCGCGTCGACGAGGCCGGCCTGGCGCAGCAGGTCGCGGTTGTAGAGCAAGGCCCGGTCGTCGACGCTGGTGGGAATTCCGTAGACGCGGCCGTCGTAGCGCGCCTCGTCCCAGCAGGAGGCGAAGAACCGGTTTCCGGCGGGGGTATCGGTTCTGCCGGCATCGAGGTCCCGCTCGATGTAGGCGTCGAGGGGTGTGAAGGCGCCCCGGGCAGCCCATTCGGCGATGGCATAGCGGTCGAACCAGATGACGTCCGGGGGCGTGCCGCCCGCCACGCTGATGAGGAAGCGGGTGGGATCGGCAACCTGGTTCTGCGCCGCGTTCTGCCCGGAAATGACCCGGTAGATGGGCTGGGAGGGATCCCGGGCATGGGCCTGTTCGCTGAGTACCTCGAACTCGCGCACCGCGTCGGCCATGGCGCCCCCGATGGGGCCGCCGGGTCCCATGTAGATGATCTCGATCACCTCGCCGGACACCCTCTGCTCGCGCAGCGTCCGCCGGGGGTGGAGCAACCACACCACAACGAGGAACGCCAGGCAGAGAAGGATCGTCCGAGGATTCCTCATGGTACCTCACCGTCCGGGTATTGCGGGGCGGCCGGTGGGCCACACCCGCGGGAACCGTACACCCTCACGGGGCAATTGCACGTGCACCCCCGAACGGGCGGGCGGCTGGGCTGTTCCGGCACAGGGGGGAGCCTGGCGACGACTCGTCCCCTTTGCCCCGATCTTCGCTCCACTGCCGCAGTACCCGTTTGGCGTCCACTGGTGGCCGCCAAACGGGCACTGCTGACGCGAGTTTCACAGAACCTCGCCGCGACGGCTGCATTCCGTTTGCACCTCGGCCTACAGTACCGCATGCTCTCAAGTGAACCAGGACCCATGGCGGTGCAGGGCCGTGAAGTGTCCGCGGCGGACATCGACCGAATCGGCGGACTGATTCGCCGGCACCCGGACTGGACGCGTCGGCGCCTCTTTCAGCATCTGCTCCGTGAGCATCATTGTCTTGGGCACGGCCAGCACGTCGGCGAGAAGTACTTAGCGCTTCGCGCAACTGGGGACCATGGACCATGGACCATGGACGATGGACCATTTCACGCCAGAGACGTCAGGTACTTGCC
>JAFGRS010000397.1 GCA_016935045.1 Lentisphaeria bacterium
ACAGCCGCCCCCGCTGACGGCTACCACTTCGTCCAGTGGAGCGACGGGGGCGCCACCGCCACACGGCAGGAGACGAACGTGACCGCGGACCTGGCCGTAACCGCGGAGTTCGCGATCAACATGTACACCGTCACCTTCCTCGCCGGCGCCAACGGCAGCATCCTGGGACCGACTCCCCAGATCGTCAGCCATGGCGGCAACACCACCGAAGTCACGGCGGAGGCCGCGAGGGGATACGTCTTCGAGCGCTGGGACGATGGCTCGACGGCGAACTCGCGGGTCCTCACCCATGTCGCGACCGACAACACCCTGACGGCACTCTTCCGGCAAGCACTCCCGGTGGATCCGGAGGGTCTGTTCGTGGCATCCGTGGACGAGACCGACGTCCTGGTCGGCCAGCGTGGCATCTGGGACTTCAGCGGCGCCTACGCCACCGTCACCAAGGGAATCGGCATCGCACTGGAAATCGTGCACGACACCAAGGGCAAGGTTACCGGAAACGGCACCTTGACTCTGCCAGGCACGCCACCCGTGACGCTGCCCGTCACGGTCAAGGGCAAGGTCTCCGGAAAGGCGGGTGTGACCACCCTCTCCCTCGCCCTGAAAGGCAGTGCGGCCGAGGCCAAGGTGTCGGCCCGGCTGACCCTGGTCCTGAATGTCGCCGCGCGGCAGCTCGCCGGCCCCGCCGCCATCAAGGGCAAGGCAGGCGACGATGCGATCAACGAAGTGATCCCTCTCCTGGTGCTCGATGTGCCCGCCCCCATGGACGGGACCTACGACCTCTTCCTGACGCTGCTCGACCAGGGCAAGGCCATCGCGGGAGATGCCATCCTCATCCTCAGCAACGGCGACCATTACCTCTTCCTGGTCAAGGGCAAGCGGGCCGGCAGCCAACTCGGCCTGGCCCTCAAGGGAGATCCCTCCGATCCCCCCGCAAAGGGTATCAAGATCAAGACAACCGTGACCACACTCGAAGGCGGGCAGGCCCTCCTCGATGCCGCCGCCATCAAGGCCTTCGGACAGGCATTCGCCTGGTAGAAGTGGACGGCGGGAGCAGAAGACCTGGCCACCGGCGCCCGAGCGGCCGGGGCAGTGGAGCCGGCACGATGACAGTCATTGCCTCGGAACACGCCCCGGCCGCGATCGGTCCCTATGCCCAGGCCGTGGATGCCGGCGAGTTCGTCTTCTGCTCGGGACAGATCCCCCTGCACCCCCGCACCCTCACCCTCGTGGGAACCACCGCCGCCGAACAGACCCGACAAGTGCTCGAAAACCTGACGGCGGTCCTCGCCGCCGCCGGCCTGACCCCCGACAACGTCGTCAAGACGACGGTCTTCATGACTGACCTCAGCGAGTTCGCCGCCATGAATGAGGTCTATGCCGCCTTCTTCGGCGAGCATCGGCCGGCTCGGGCCGCGGTCCAGGTCGCGGCACTCCCCAGGGGCGCCAAAATCGAAATCGAGTGCATCGCCCAGCGCCGACCAGCCTGACGGCGCGCCAGACTCAAACATCCTGATCCTCCTGCCGCCCCCTCGGATCAGTCTTCCGCCATCAGGCGCAGAAGCTCCTCCGCGGACACGGCGGAGGGGACCTCGCTGCCGGCCAGCAGGCTCTCGGCCAGTTCCCGTTTGCGGTGGTGCAGGGCGACGATCTTGTCCTCGATGGTATCCGCGGCGACCAGGCGGTAGATGGTCACCGGGCGGAACTGCCCGATCCGGTGGGCCCGGTCGCTGGCCTGGTCCTCGACCGCCGGGTTCCACCATGGGTCCAGGTGCACGACGTAATCCGCGGCGGTCAGATTCAACCCCGTGCCACCCGCCCGCAGGCTGATCAGGAAGACGTCCCCCTCGCCCCGCTGGAAGGCCGCCACCGCCTCAGCCCTGTCCTTCTGGGGGGTGCCCCCGTCCAGGTACTGATACCGGATCCCACGCCCGTCCAGATGCCTGCGCACAATCGACAGATGGGTGACGAACTGGCTGAACACCAGGGCCTTGTGCCGGTTGGCGAGGAGGTCGTCCAGGATCTCGTCGAAGGCCTCCGACTTGGCGCTCGTGATGTCGCTCGACGGCAGGATCAACTGGGGATGGCAACAGGCCTGCCGCAGCCGCGTGATCTCGGCCAGAATCTGCATCCGACGGGCCGCGGGACCCCCCGCAACGTCGCCGATGCGCTGCAGCGACTGCCGCCGCAGGGCCTCGTAGAAGGCCCGCTCCCTCTCGCTCAACTGCACGTGGACCGTCACCTCGGTCCGCGCGGGAAGCTCCTCGAGAACCTGGCTCTTGGTCCGCCGCAGCACGAAAGGACCCAGCAGGCGTCGGAGGCGGTGCCGGGCCTCCGGGTCGTCATTCCTCTCGATGGGAGTGGCAAAACGTTCTCCAAAACTCTGCACGGAACCGAGCAGGCCGGGGTTGAGAAACCGGAACAGGCTCCAAAGCTCTTCGAGATTGTTCTCGATGGGAGTGCCGGTGGTAACGATGCGGAAATCTCCCTGCAGCCGGAAGGCAGCCTGGGAACGCTTCGCACGGGGATTCTTGATGGCCTGGGCTTCGTCCAGCACGATGGTCTGCCAGCGTACGGCCGACAGCAGCGCCTTCTCCGTCTGCAGCAGACCATAGCTGCATACCACCAGGTCCAGCGGCGCCAGACTGTCCAGAAACCCCTGCCGGTCCCCCTTGCCGAACAGACGCACGTTCAGCGTCGGCGTGAACCGGGCTGACTCGTCCCGCCAGTTCAGGCATACGGACGTGGGGGCCACCACAAGCGACGGCCCGCCGCCGGCCCGGGCCAGGATCACCGCCAGGGCCTGAACGGTCTTGCCCAGCCCCATGTCGTCCGCCAGACACCCCCCCGCACCCCAGACGGCCAGACGGCAAAGCCAACGGTACCCCTCAGCCTGGTAGTCGCGCAGTTCGGCCCGCAGCGTCGAGGGGACCTGAGGATCCAGCGAAACCGCAGCCCCGATCCGCTCGAGGTGCGCCTCCCAGGCACCGTCCGTGACCGTGCCGCCCGCGCCCTCGGCCAGCGTCTGCAGCGCCACCGCCGCCAGGGGATGGCAGCGGAGCGCATCCCGACGCACCTCCCCCAGCGTCGCCAACTCGTCGACGCGGCGACGAAACTCCTCCGTCAAGGCCACGTACCGAGTCTCGTCCAGGGCAATGAAACGACCCGTCGCCGACGCCGCCAGACGCAGCAACTCCCCCAAACTCACCGTCAAGGTCTCGTCCACGCGGACGTTGCCGGAGATGGCGAACCAGTCCCGTTGGCGCCGCACATCCAGGTGCAGGTCCGCCACGTCCACCGGGCGGGTCACGCTCAGGGAACGGCCCCGGGGCCATTCCACCCGCGCCTCGGGCCCGACAGCCTGGAGCTGCAGCAGCAGTTCCAGGCAGGCCTCCGCATCCTCCAGAGTCCACACCCAGCCGCTGTGCGGGGTTTCCGCCAGCGCCGGGCAGGCTCCCAGGATGGCCAGGGCCTGGCTGCGCTCCTCGAGGAAGTCCCGTTGGGTCTCGAGGCGCCGGCCCTCGACATCGGCGACCACCGTGCTGCCGCCCCGGCAGGGCACGTAGGTGGGCCCCCGGTCCCCGAAGGGCTGCACCAGGAACTCGACGGTCAGACCGGTCCCCGCGGGCAGCAGGTGCACATGGATGCGGGGATCCGCCGCCACCGGCGTGGCGCCATCCTCCACCGAACCGATGTCGGACTGAACCGACAGGCTGGCGGTGAGCGGCGCCACAACTTCCCGCACCCGGTCCCGGGCCGCGATGGGCACGTCCAGTCCGTCACCCAGAACCGCGGCCACCCGGTGATGCATCTCCCGCAGGCGGATCAGACGGATGCGGGTGGGCGTCTCCCGCAGCAGGACCACCTGGCGTTCCGCCGGACAGGGCGGATCCAGCCGCAGACGCAACGAGTCGCCCGCCTCCTGGATCAGGAGTTCCGGGTTGCCCTGCACCAGATCCACCCGGCGATGGGCAGGGTCCGCCAGGAAGACGTGCGGGTGCCCGACCATCTCCACCAGGGCCTCGTCGATGCGGACGCGATACTCGACCTTGGCGGGGTCCCAGCGATCCGCGACCGCGCTGATGGCGGCGCAGATGCGGTGGTCCTGTTCCGTCATGCCCGCGGGTCTCTCCGCCATCGTGTACAGGCGTCGAAGGGGTACCGCACGCCCCTTGGTCCAGGTGCCCCGCGGCGACCGCCGCTGTTCGGCCGGACGTATGCCGATGGGATCCCCTTCCCGCGCCGGCAAGTCGAGGAACCAGACGAAGCGTGCCGTTTGCTCGGCCTTGCCCTCCGCCTCCATCCGAGCCAGCGCCCCCAGGGCTTCCAGAGCACGCTCCCAGGCTTCCGTCAGAAACACCGCCCCCGCCAGCCCGTCAATGCCCGTGCGCCGACGAAACTCCTCCGCCTCCCGGCCCCCCTCGCCCCGGCTCCCCGGAAGAGCCGCCAGCAACGCCCCCGCCTCACTCGCGGCCCAGGCATAACCCCCTGCCGCAGCCTGCCGCCACAGGGACCGCACTCCCTCGCGATCCACCGCCGCCCGGTCCAGCCAACCCCGGGCAACCGCCTCGAGCAAGGCCAGGGATGCCGGCGAGGACGCGGGGACCCTCCCCAGCGCTGCCCGGCCGCTACCGGATTCGCCCCGCATCCGCGCCAGGACCTCCCGCAGAATGACACACAGGGGCCGCCACAAAGACTCACATTCCGCCTGCGGCAGAAGCTCCTCGAACCGCTGCAGGCGAGGACCATCCCCCGCCTTGATCAGAGCAAAAAGGTGAAACAGACCGCCATAGGTGCGGTAGAACGCGTCCGACGCACTCATGGCGCGGCGCAGGTCATGCAGACCCGACTCGAAATGCGCCAGCGCCTCCTCGTTGTCCCCCCGCAGAAAGGCCATCCAGCCCTGCCGCACCTGCAACGGCGGACCCGTGATCCCCCGCAACGCCTCCGCCGCCGCATGCAGCCGCCCCCGCAGAATATGGACGTCCGCCTCGAACACACGCACGGCGGCCGTAACCTGAAAACGGCCGCCGGCCAGAAGCTCGAGCAGTTCCTCGCAGGGCTCGAGGTGCAGGGCGGACCAGGTCAGGACCTCCCCGGCAGCGACGGAGCGGATGGCGGGGGACAGACCGCTGAACCAAACCGGATCGAAGGGATGCCGGCAAATGCTCACCAGGGCCGGCTCTGCACGCCCGTCGGGTGGAAACTGAGAGTCCATCTCCCACAGGACCTGCTGCAGGGCCCGGGCGTCCTGCTGATAGAACGCGATACGGACTTCGCGCACGGCCTGTTCCCGGTCCCGGTAGCGGGCAGTGTGATTCCAGGATTTCGCCACCGGGAGCGTCGCCTTGACGGCCCGGGCCAGGGCGTCGAACCAACCCTCCGCCACCCCCAGGCGCACCGTCGGCTCGCGCCAGGACCCGCTGCAGCGCCAAGCCCCGTCCGTACACTCCGCGCGACCCGACTCCCGCAGGCGCCGCAGAGCCTGCCCCACCTCCGCTGCCGTCAACCCCACACCGGCGTGCAGCAGGCACGAGTGCACCGAGGCCGAGGGAATCGCCTCGTGAACCACAGCCAACAACCCCAGAACGGCGGCCACGGCACCGCCGTTCCGTTCCCGCCCCGAGGGGGAAAAGGAAAGAGTGTCAAGACGATTTCGACCGTCGTTCTGCATCTTCCATTTACAGCAACGGCCGCAATACCCGATGCGGGCAAAAACCATGACGGCCGAACCGCCTAACGTAGTCCCTCGAAGGCTCTCCCGCAACGCCAAAACGGAAACCTCCAGGGCTGTTCCAAGATCCGCTGCATCGGTTCCCGCCGCCACTGCCCTTGCGGCAGTGGAGCGCCGATTCGGGGTGAGGGAGCGCGC
>JAFGRS010000398.1 GCA_016935045.1 Lentisphaeria bacterium
ATACCTTAGGGTATGCGCCCTCCTCGTGCCTTGCGGATGACCATGCGGCGCCTCGCCAAAATGTGAAGTTGTTTCCGTGCGGACCCTTAACCTGGACGATGCACGGGAAAACCACGAATGGACACGAATCCACACGAATGAAACGCAGTCGCAGGGCTTTGGACCGGGACGCAACGGGAGTTCCCCGTTTGCCGCCTCCGGTGCCGGAACTCGTTGTGCCCATTGGTGTTCATTCGTGTCCATTCGTGGTTCATGAATAGATCAGGTTAAGCGCACGCATGCGCAAATACGGTCACGCCCGTGGGAGCGCCGGCAGAGGCGGCGTGCATCCGCACCGGCCGCGCCCGTACCCGCGGCGGGCCAGGACCGCCGGCCCGGGGGTGCGGGCCCCCGCCGCCGCCCCATCCCGTGGCAGCCCCCCCCCATTTTCCGGACGCGGTGGCGTCCGGAAAACACTCCGTCCCGGCCGCCTGCGCGGGCGACCTCTTGCCCACAGAGGGTCCCCTTCGTGTGTTTCGCGGTTCTCTGGAGAGGAAAGGCTAACGCCGCCGCAGTTGACCACAGGCTGCCCGGATGGGCCCTCCCCTGCGTCTGCGGACGGTGACCTTTGCGCCGCCGGCCGTGAGGACGCGTTCGAAGTGGAGGATCCGGGCCGGGTTGGGTGGACGGTAGTGCTCCGTGACCTCGTTGCAGGGGATGAGGTTGACCTTGGCATCGAGGGTTCGGGCCATCTCCGCGAGGGCACGGGCGTCGTCGTCGCCGTCGTTGACTCCGGCCATCAGGGTGTACTCGAAGGTGACCATGCGCCCGGTGGCGTTCCGGAAGGTGCGGCAGGCATCCAGGATGTCTGCGAGGGGGTAACGGTATTGCGGCGGGATCAGGCGGCTGCGCTTCTCGTCACTGACGGCGTGGAGGCTCAGGGCCAGACGCCACTGGCGGCGCAGCGTTGCCAGGTGGCGGATGCCGGGCACGATGCCGCTGGTGGAGAGGGTCACATGGCGTCCCCCGATGGCGAGTCCGCGCGGGTCGCAGACCTCGTCCAGGGCGGCCACGACGGGTTTCAGGTTCAGAAGCGGTTCTCCCATTCCCATGACCACGACGTTGGTGACCCGTTGTTCGAGGTGATGGCAGGCGGCCACGACCTGGTCCACGATCTCCGCCGCGGTGAGGTCCCGCACCCAGCCGTCCCGACCGCTGGCGCAGAAGGTGCACCGCACCGGACAGCCGACCTGCGTGCTGATGCAGACCGTGGTGCGGGTCCGGGCGCGCAGCAGGACCGTCTCGATGGTCTCGTCGTCTCGCAGGCGGAACAGCCATTTGACGGTCCCGTCCGCTGCTTCCAGCCTGTCGGCCGCGGTGAGGGTGAAGGCGTCGAAGTGTTCTTCGAGTGCTGTCCGGAGGGTCTTGGGCAGGTTGCGCATGGCCGCGAAGGAGATGCTCCACTTGTCGTAGAGCCAGGCACGGATCTGGCTGGCGCGGAAGCCGGGTTCTCCCCGCTCCGCCAGCCAGGTGGTGAGCCGCTGCATGCCGCCGCCCCTGAGGGCTTCGCGTTCCACATTCGGTCTCCCAGTCAGCGCCGGACCCCTCGGAACAGGCGCACGATGTCGGGGGGCTGCCCGGGGTCCGGCGGGGCTGCTTCGGTGTAGAGTCGCGCCAGACGCGGGCCGCCCGGGAACCATCCCACCCGCACGATCTTCCGCCGGCGCAGGTCCAGGGCCGGGCTGACGGGCGTCCATTCGACTTCCGGCAGGATGGGGGCGCTGCCCTCCGTGAGAACGTACACTGCGTCCACATAGGGCTGCGCTCCGGGGTCGTTCTGCGGGGGAAGCGCGGGAATGTCGGGCCTGTCTCCCCAGGAGGGGAAGGGGGCGACGGACCGGCCATGGGGGATCGGAATGCGTGTTCGCGCAGCGGTCACGCGAACCACGGGACGGGAGAGGTAGAAGCAGGCCGCCACATGGTAGGGCCGGGTGGTGCTGTAGATCGCGGACGAAGCGATGGGGCGGTACACCCGAGAGACCTCCGCGACGTTCGGGACCACGCCGGCCACCGCCTCGCGCGGAACGGCGCCGCCCTCGGGCACACCCCCGGCGCCGGACACCGCGGCGTCCGCACCGGGAGGGGTCGCCAGAAGGATGGGGGAGGGCGGCGCCCGGCCGGCGAGGGCGAGGCCCGCTGCACTCTGTTCGTTGTTGGCCCACGCCTGCCAGGGGGTGATGAGGGACAGCACGGCGACACCGAGAGCCCCGGCGGCGGCCACGAACTGGTTGCGGAATGGCGCCCGGGCCAGGGGACCGTAGGCCACCAGCAGAGCGACTGCCAGGGCCAGGGCGAGAAGCACTCCCATGCCGGCAAGATGGGCCCTGGGCCAACCTTCGACCCGCACGATCCCCGAGCCATGGATCAGGCACAACCCGAGTCCCGCCAGGGCCAGGACCGCGGCTGCGTGCGCCAGCAGCCGGCTCAGGCGGCGCAGGACGAGGAGGTGTCGGCGGACCAACAGCTCGAAGTGCAGTCCGGTCATCACCGCCAGGGGTCCGAGCACGGACATCAGGGACAGGGGCGACACCTTCGGGAGCAGCCAACTCACCAGGAACAGAGAAAGGACGATGGTGCGCAGAAAGTGGAAGACGATGGGGCTGCGTTCGAGAGGCCGATACGCCATGCAGAAGGCCGGCCAGATGAGGAACGACCAGGGGAAGAGGTACACCGCGCACTTGAGCGGGAAGAGGACGAAGTCGAGAGGATAGCTGAGCGTTACCCGAGGCATGGTCTGCAATTCATTCCAGGGCAAAAAGATCGGATTTTCACTGCGGTACAGCCAGGTGCCCACCGCCAGGGCCAGGAAGGCCAGTGCCGCGAAGTGTGAAGGCAACAGCATCCGGCGTCGTCCCTTGACGGGTCGGCGGAGGAAGAAGAAGGGGAGGTAGAACATGGCCAGGGCCCGTGCCCCCCCGGTGAAGGCGGCCAGAGTGACGAACAGGGCGGCCCCCAGCCATCCCGCCAGCCAGCGCTTCCCCTCCTGGCCCAGGGCGAACCAGGTCCACCAGGCGCACGTCAGCAGCAGGGCCAGGACGATCTCGCTCTGGGCCCGGCGTCCCACGCGGATCGCGGCCACGTTGCAGAGGACCATACCCGCGGCCACGAAGGCGGCTACGGGACCGCCATGGCGATGGGCCATCCAGCCGCTGAGGAGGGCAAGGACACCCAGGCAGAGCACCGCGGGCAGCCGCACACCCCACTCGCCCTGGCAGCCGAGCGTGTCGCAGAGGGCCACGAGCCAGGGATAGAGCGGGTAGGCATCCACGGGATCGCCATGGACGGCAGGGGTCCAGAAGACCCGTTCCCGGACCATCTCGGCGGCGACGGTGCCGTAGAGGGCCTCGCTGGGGCGCAGCTCACGGGTGGGGAGGAAAGGCAGGTAGAGCAGGGCGAAGACCAGCAGCAGCAGCAGGACGCTGCGGCGTGTGGGCGTGCGCTCGACGTACGGCACGGGGCGGTCCTCGGCTCAATGCAGCCCCAACAGCAGGGCGCAGATGAGAAAGTAGATGAGGGTTGCGGAGAGATCGTTGCTGGTGGTGATGAAGGGCCCCGAGGCCACCGCCGGATCCACCTTTGCCCGATGCAGCAGGATGGGCACCACGGCCCCGAAGGTACTGGCGAAGGCCATGGCGCTGGCCATGGCGGCACCCACGACCAGGCCCAGCGCGGCGGGGGGCCTCGAGACGGCCCCGGCGGCGACGAAGCTGAGAATGGCCCAGACGATCACGCCAGTCAGCGAACCGCAGACCAGGCCCAGGCAGATGCCCACCCGGATCTCGCGCGAAACGATGGTCAGAATACGGCCGTACTTGTGTTCATCGAGGGCAATCCCGCGCACGCAGATGGCGGAGGACTGCATGCCGGTGTTGCCCCCCATCGCCAGAATCGCCGGCACGAAAACGGCCAGGGACTCGATCCGTGTCATTCGCATCAGGGTGCTGATGACCACGCTGTTGAGCAGCCCGGCCACCATGGTGATCAGCAGCCATGGCAAACGCAGGCGGGCGATCCCAAGGAGGGATTCCTCCTCTTCCTCGAGGTCGGGGGCGCCCACCATCCGGGCCAAGTCTTCATCCGCCTCTTCGTGGAGGACGTCGATGACGTCGTCGACGGTGATGCGTCCGACGAGCCGGTGCGCCGCGTCGACCACCGGCATCACCCAAAGATCGTAGCGCCGGAAGCGCCGGGCGACTTCCTGCTGGTCCTCGTCCGTGGTGGCAAACACCACCTCACGGTTCATGAGCCGTTCGAGGGGGGTATGGGGGTCGGCGGCAACCAGTTCGGGAAGTGCCACGCACCCCAGCAGTGTCCCGTCGGCGGGGTCGATGACGAAGATGTTGAACACGGGGTCGCTGAGGGTGCGGTCGTTCGTCAGGCGCTCCGCGTCGGCGACGGTGGCGGAACGGGGGAGAGCGAGGACCTCACTGGTCATGAGGCCGCCGGCCGTGTCCTCCCCGTATCCGAGCAGGCCGGTGACCTCCCGGCGACCCTCGGGTCCCATGGCCGCGAGAACCTCCGCAGACTGCTCCCGATCCAGCTCCGCAATCAGGTCGGCCGCATCGTCCGGGGCCATGTGCCCGGCCAGCTCGGCAATCTCGCTGGAGTGCAGGTCCCCCACCACCGCGTCCACGTAGGGGGTATCGAGTTCGGCCACTACGTCGGAGGCCGTTTCGGGGTCGAGGATGCGGAAGACGTTCTCACGCTGCTCGGACGGCAGGTCCTCGATGATGTCGGCGAGGTCCGCGGGATCGATCTCGCGTACAGCCTCGCGGAAGGCGTCCCAGCGCGCGTTGCGCAGGAGGGCGTGAAGCTGGTCCGAATTGGCTTGTTCGGCTGGCACAGGCAGTCTCTTGTGCAACACACCCCGCGGCTTCGGATGCCGTTCGACGGGCCGCCTCGGGGAACCGTGCGGACACGTCCACAAGCACTCGGCGGGGGGAGGTCTCCCCGTACCATACTCCGTCCCTTCGTCCTGTCATCCGGCTTTGCCCCACAAGCAGCGGCGACGAGGCCCGCGCGGTCTGAGAGGGAAAAGGGCGGCCTCGCCGCCCCGCTCGAGCGTCCACGGATCAG
>JAFGRS010000399.1 GCA_016935045.1 Lentisphaeria bacterium
ATACCTTAGGGTATGCGCCCTCCTCGTGCCTTGCGGATGACCATGCGGCGCCTCGCCAAAATGTGAAGTTATTTCCGTGCGGACCCTGAGGGCCCGCGCGGGACCACCTTCGCGTCCGACCCACGGCAGCCTTCCGCACCGGTGTCGCCGACGGCCGGCAGGCCGCCGGCCCCATTCCCCTGCGCGCGCGCTGGGCTCATCCCCATTCCTCGCCGGATCAGGACCTTTGAGGCTACTCCGGGCCGACCCGCACGATGGCTTCCCGGAGGGATCCGAAGGCGGTGCCGTCGAAGGTGATATCGAAGGGCACCACGATCCGGCCGGCCGGGGCCGCGGAGGGAACACCCAGGGCGAAGACAAGGTACACTTCCCTTCCCGGCTCGCAGCGCGCCGCCAGTTCCACGGGCTCCGCCGCGAGGCCTGGCGGCGGCAGCGCCCGGACGGACGCAGCGCCCCACCGTGTCAGGTGGTTCCGCAGGCATACGGTGACACGCGCGGTCTCCCCGGGCTTCGCGGTCTGCTCGTAGGGTTCCGTGTGAACCCAGGACTCGTCCAGTCCCAGGTTTGGGTCCTCCCAGGGCATCAGGTCGCGCAGGAGGTCGGCGCGGCGGCGGAGGTTGTCCAGCATGAGGTTGTAGGCGTCTTCAGAGAAGCGGAAGCCCACGGCCACGTGGGGGTTGAAAACGATGTCGGGGGCCAGTGCCCGGAGCAGGCGCAGGCAGCGGTCGTAGCCCACTGCGGGCCCGAGCCAGTTCCGGTTCCAGGTGCAGTAGTCGTCGATGCCGGTGGGTGTCACGGCGTCGCCGGCAAAGAACAGCGTCGGCCCGTGGTCGGGGACGGCATGTAGGCCGCCGTGGTACAGGGTCTGCCCGGGGAAGTGGTATGCGGTCAGCCGCATGGACCGCCAGCGCCAAGTCTCGCCGTCCCGGGTGGCGCGGTCCACGGGACAGGCCAGAGGCGACAGGCAGGTCAGGAAGTAGCGTTCGGGGCGGGAAACCACGTCGGCCATGCCGGCGTCGGTCAGCACCGGGATGCCGAAGCGTTCCCGGGCGGCCGCCGCGCCTTCGACGTGGTCATGGTGGTAGTGGGTGAGCCAGATCCCGTCATAGCCCTTGACCTCGCCCGAATGCAGCGCCGCCCGGGCCGCGTCCACGGCGGCCGGGGAGTGCGGATCCAGGAGCAGGGCGTGGCCGTCGTCGGCCAGCAGTGCCCAGGTGGTCCCCAGCAGCCGGCGCACATTGGGCGGCGGTTCGAAGGTCTCCTGCAGGGGCAGCGACGTCGCGCCGGCGTGGTGATCGGCGAAGAAACGGGGGAAGTACCAGCGCAGCGCGGAAATGTCGGCATAGGCACGGTAGGCGGCGTCGAACCGGGAGCGAAGGAGCGCAACCGCCTGCCGGGGGTTGGCCATGACCACTCCGTGGGCCGGAAGCAGGCACTCGGGACCGGCTTCGAGCACGTGATCGAGGCTCTCCAGGACCCGCCACATGGCCCCCGCGAACCCATGGTAGTCCCCCACCCGGTGTCCATTGCGCACCACGCCGCACTGCAGGCTGTACAGGTCCCGCACCCGGCCCGGCCCCCAGATCAGGTCACCCGTGAAGGCCCACACCGGGCCTCCCTCCCCCCGATCCACCAGGTAGCTCACGCTGCCGTCCGTGGGGCCCGGCGTCGCCAATACCCGGATCCGCCAGCCGCGCCACTGCATGAGGTCCCCCCCGGCGACCGTCCCCGCGACCGCTACGGGAGACCCGTGCGTGGCATGGTAGGGAACGTGCCCGCACAGGAGCCGCCAGCGCGCGTTCGGATCGTTCCAGTAGCGTTCGGGCGACTCGAACAACTCCCGCTCCTCGCGCGGCACCACAACCTCCGCGGGCCAGCGCGCCAGGACCCCCCGCAACCCGTCCGCGATGTCCCGGCGGTGGTGACAGAGGAGCACCCGTTCGACGGTCTCGATGCCCATCCGGCACAGACGCTCCTCGAGGCCCCGGTGCACGGCGTTGATCAGCAGCGCCGCGCCTCCGTCCCGGAGCACGCCCGTGAGGGCCCCTTCCTCCGCGTCCAGCCCGATGCCTTCCGCAAGCGGAATCCAGCTCATCACACGACTCCATCTCTCATACGATCCCCGGCGGCACGCCTCGCGACGGGGCGGGCGGGTCCGGCCTCCCCGGTACTGTTCTCCGGGACCCGGAATGTGGGAGGCGGTCTTCCGCCCGGGCCGCTGCGGCCTCGGCCGGGGGTGTCCCTGGGGCCTCGGCGTGCATGAGGAGCGGGGGCCGGGGCAGGGGCTTCGGCGTTTTCGTCCGGCTGTGTCAGGACCTTCCCCGCCGGAAGACCCGAATCATGCTCGTGACCGGAGTGCCCCATGGGGGAGACTATACTGCATCGGGACGATCCCGACGCCAATGTCGCGGCCAATCCCGTCCCGGCGGGAGCGTCTGCGGCGTCCCCTTTCCGGGTACCCCGGTGCGGTGCGGCCTCGTTGCCTGGGAGACCTGCGCATCCGCCGCTTGCATTGGGGCCGAGGCCCCGTAGTTTTTCAGCAACTCCCGCCCTGTCGTCGGCGGCGGACTGCGGAAGGAGAGAGATCATGGCTGGAGTATGCCAACGTTTCGTCGGGGTCGCCTGCGGTCTGGTTCTGATGGGCGCGGTTGCTGCCGAGGAGGTGGCGTGGGGGAGGGACAGGAAGGGAAAAGACTACCCGGCGATGTGCACGCAGGCCGGCTCGGCCGAACGCGCGGCGGTGAAGGAGGTGGCTCTCGCACCCCCCGTCGGGCCCGTTCCGGGCGCGACTGCGGGCCCCGTCTCCGGCCAGCCCTGGAGTGTGCCGGATCTGGGCATGGCGTTCGTGGAGGTCCCGGCGGGGTCGTTCCGTATGGGCTCGACCGATGGGCGAAGCGACGAGAAACCCGTGCACGAAGTGCGCATCACGCGCCCGTTCTGGCTCGGGAAGTACGAAGTCACGCAGGGCGAGTACGAGCAGTTGATCGGCTCGAACTCGAGCAAGTTGAAGGGTGCCCGCAATCCCGTCGAACATGTCCCCTGGATACTCGCGGAGGCATTCTGCCGGAAACTGACGGAGCGCGAACGGGCGGCGGGGCGCCTTCCCGTTGGGTATGTGTACCGTCTGCCGACGGAGGCGGAGTGGGAGTATGCGGCCCGCGGGGGCGCCGCCGGTCGGGACACCCAGTATTCGGGCTCGGACAATCTGGCCGATGTGGGCTGGTACAGGGACAACAGCGGCCGGATGACGCATCCTGTCGGCGGCAAGCAGCCCAACGAACTGGGTCTCTGCGACATGTCGGGGAACGTATGGGAATGGTGCCTGGACGGGTACGACCTCTATCCCTCGGGCAGTGTGAGCGACCCCGTTGTCCCGATGAAGGCCCCGCGATGCCTGCATCGCGGCGGCAGCTGGAGCAACGGCCCCACGGACTGCCGGGTGGCGAGGCGCGACCGGAGTGCGCCGACAAGCGGGGTCAACACCATCGGCTTCCGCGTCGCCCTCGCCCCCATCCTCCACTGATCGACTGGCGTACCCGTTCGGCGTTCAACCGGTGTAATGCCTCAGTGAACGCCGGGAGGCTCGCGATACGCTCGCGCTCCAGGGGGCGGGAGGCTCGCG
>JAFGRS010000400.1 GCA_016935045.1 Lentisphaeria bacterium
CGGAGGGCGGGGAGGGGGCGCGGCCGCGCTCCCTCACCCCGAATCGGCGCTCCACTGCCGCAAGGGCAGTGGCGGCGGGAACCGATTGGCCGGATCTTGGAACAGCCCCGTCCGGGCGGCGTTCCGCCTTGCATTGCGGTCAGGGAGACATATAGCATCTCCGCAGTAGTCATCAACCGCCAACCTGTCGGGGCACCACCATGGTTCTGCTTGCACTCGCCGCCGTCATGGGATCCTACTCGGGCATCACCACCGACTCGCTGCTGGACACCCCGAACCTCGAGATCCGCAGCGTCTGGCAGGCCGGCGCGGCGGACCTCCTGCGCCTCGCCCGCAATGCCATTCTGACAGAACACGACAACCAGGCCGCACTGCGGCCGGAGGCGGGCTTCGCCCTCGATCTGGACACCATGCTCGCGCCCGGCATCTACCGGCTGACCGTGCAGGCTTCGGCCCCGAACAAGGGCGCGGATTCCCTCTTCGTCGACCTCGACGGCACCCGCCTGAAAGCCCTGCTGCAACCGCCCATCGAGCACCTGGGCCCCAGCAGCATCGTACTGCACGTCGAGGCGGCCGGGAACCACCGCATTGCCCTGACACTGCGGGAGAGCCCGGGCTGTGTCCTGCAATCGGTAAGCCTGGAAGCCATCCGCCCGAACCCGCCCCTGCCGGCCATCCTCCCGGAACGCCGGGACAGCCGCCCGAGGGTGCTCCTGACCCCCGAGAAGCTGGCCCTGCTCCGCCGGCAGGTAGCCACCGGGGCGCACGCGGAGGTCTACGCCCTGCCGTCGCCTCTCACGCGCCCGCCTCCCGCGTACCGGCCGGGCAAGCGCAACGGTGGCGGCTTTCGGAGTCTGGGGGATCACGTTCTGCGCCAGCTTCTCGATCCGGATCCGGCGCAGTTGGAGGCGATCGAGGGTTGGCTGGAGACGGGCGCGGGGTATGGAGACGTGGGCGTGGACCTGGATGCGGAGTACTTCCTCGAAGGCATGGCCCTGGCCTATGACTGGCTGCACGATGCCCTCGACCGCGACCTGCGGGATCGTGTCCGCGATCGCGTGGCGCGGTCCTGCGCGGAACTCTACCAGGCGTCCCTTGCCGGCAGGACCGGGGGCGGGCTCAGCTTCCAGCAGAACCACTTCTGGTATGCGCATCTGGCCTTGGCGCTGGGTGCGGCCGCCCTGGTCGGAGACCATCCCGAGGCGGAGTCCTGGCTGGCCTGGTCCTGGGACCGCTTCGAGCGCATCGCCCTGACCTTCAGTCCGGACGGCAGTTTTCACGAGGGACCGGGGTACTGGGACTTCAGCATGCCCACGCTCTACATGTACACCGATCTGTATGAATCCCTGACCGGACAGCGCGCGCCGGAGATGGACAGGGGGCTCCACGGCCAGGCCGAGTTCCGCCTGCACCATATCCTGCCCGGATTCCGGACCAGCGTGCCCCTCGAGGATTCCAGCGTCGCCCTGGGGCCCTCGGCGCCATGGCTCTGGCGCTGGGAGGCGGCCCGCTACCGGGACGCGGACACGCAGGGCCAGGCCGCCCTCATCAGCCGCGGCCCCAGCAGCAGCAAGTATGCGCTCCTCTGGCATGACCCCGCCGTGACGCCGCCGGATGCGCCCCTGGACCAGGTCCCCCTGGCACGTCACTATGCCGATGTCGAGAACGTCTTCCTGCGTACCTCCTGGGCCCCGGATGCCACCTTTGCCGCGTTTGCCTGCCGCCCCCTCGGCGGACACCGCTATGCCGACATCTGCAGCCGCTACCCGCGTGTCGGCGGGACCGGCCACAACCATCCGGCTCAGGGGCACTTCTTCCTCTACGCCCGGGGCCAGACCCTCGCGGGCGACCCGGGCTATACCTACGAGAAACGCACCCGGAACCACAATACCATCCTCGTGGACGGCCAGGGACAGTACGGCGACGGCGAAATGTGGCCCAGCCCCAAGCCCGGCCGCCCGCGCATCCTCCGCTTCGTCCATCGCGCTCCCGTGTCCATCGTCACCGGGGAGGTGGCGGATGCCTACCCGAAGGAATTGGGGCTGAGAGAATTCCAGCGCACGTTCGTGCTCGTGGGTCCGGACCTGGCGGTGGTCTTCGACCGCCTGGCCGCCGAGCAACCGCGGACCTTTTCCTGGCTCCTGCACCACTGGGGAGAAGAGCGTGTCGCCAACGGCCGCTGCCGCGTCACCGTAGGCAACGCGGTGCTGGACCTGCAACCCCTCCTGCCGGCCTCCGCGAGCCTCACCACGGAGGTCTACCGCCCCCAGTTTGTCCACCCGACCCGGGACCTCACCCCGAAAAACCCCGACGTCCGCCTGGTCTCGATCCAGAGCCCACCCGCCACGACTGCCTTCTTTCTCGTCCCCATGACCATCGGCAGCAGCGACCAACCGCCCGCGGCCGCGGAACACGTCCCCTGCGACGGCGGCGTCGCCATGCGTTGCGGCGACACCATCCTCGCCTTCCGCACCGGACCGGCGGACATGACCGTACCCCTCCCCTGGGGCGGCAACACCCGCAGCGAAGCCTCGGTCCTGGTCGCGGTCCTGCGGGACGGCCAACGGATCGTCGTCGACGACACCCCTCCGCCGCGGACAACCGGGGACGGGGGCTGACGTCCCGGCGTGACTGCGTGCACGCGATCGTGGTAGGGATCCGGGTAGCCCCGGCCCCCCCCCGCACCGATCCCTGCGTGAAGGACTCCCGCAAGCGCGTCCAGTGCGTACTGCCGCAGCAACGTCGTCTTGCCAACTCGGCGGGGGCCGTAGAGAATCACTGCCTTGCCTGGCGCAGCAAGCCCGGACAGATGCCTTAGCTGTGCTTGGGGTATGTAATTAGGCGCTTTCATGATGACTGAATTTAGCTAAATACGGTCATTCCGTCAAGTCGCTGGCGACGGACGCGGTTTTCGGGCGTCGCGAACCGCAGCGCAGGTTCGCCGAACGCACCGGTCGGCTCACTTCACCGGGCGCACCAGCACCCGCAGACGCCGGGTCGCATACTGCGCCGCGTTGCCCTGGAATGTCCAGTCGCGCGTGCGTGAGACCGTTGCATTGCCGCCCGGCACGACGGGTTTGTCCGGGCTGTTGCCGATGCCGATGTCGGCCCCGCCGGCGGCTTTCCAGTGGTTGATGGCGAAGAGGGTCTGCCTGGCCTCGGCGTTGTGGACCTGCATGGAGCCGTAGCCGTCCACAGGGTCGGAAGGTCCGTCGCCGAAGTCCCACACATCGTTCGACGCGCCCGGTACCCCGCCTGCATTCTGAGGCCCGTAGTTGTGGGGCCAGAACTCGATATAGCCCATCCCAAGGCCCGTGCCGGAGGTGATTCCGGGGGCATTCGAGAGCACGTTCATCTCCTCGACCCGGGTCTGGAAATGGGCCTTCGAGGCCAGTGTCGGAACACCGATTCTGGCGAGGTCGTCGGTGAAGGCCTTCATGGAGACGTAGACCCACTGCGTCCGCTCGTCGGGTTTGCGCAGCTCGAGGAAGTAGGCCACCCGGTCGAAGGGCGGGCGCACTTCCGCCCGCCGGTCCACCGCATAGGTCACCGTGGCCCCCAGAGAAGCGAGGTCCAGGTCGTAGACCAGGGTGTACCCCGAGGCTTCGGGAACATGGCGTTGGAGGTAGTCGATGACGGGAACGTTCCCGGCCCGGAAAGGCGCGCCCGGCAGTCCGTCCCGGTTCATCAGGTTGGGTTCGGCGGTCTTGTGCCAGCCGAAGCGGACTGCGACCGGGCGCGGGGCCTCGGGTGCCGAAACGAGGATGTCCTTGCCCTCGATGACGGCCTGGGCCTGGACGAAGTCCTCGCCCTCGGCATCGATGACTTCGAACCACGTCAGGGGTTTGCCGTCCCGCGAGGCAAGGCCGTTTTCGGCATGGTCGAAGGACAGGCGCAGGCGCCCCTCCTCGATCCGCATCTCCCGGAACACGGGACCGGACCAGACGATGCCCTCGCGGCCGTAGGTGCGTGCCAGGGCGAGTAACGCCAGGCGGCGGCCGACTTCCTGCTTGTTCATGGGGTGGATGTTCGTGATGTCGCCCACGTCGTGAATCACCGCCATGCCCACCCCCGGCAGTTGGGCGGCCGCGTTCTGCGCCTCCCAGAAGCGTGGCAGAATCTCGGGATTCTCGTTGCCGTACTGGTAGGGGGCGATCTGCACGAAGTAGAACGGCAGCGCCGGTTTCCCCCAGACCTGGCGCCAGCCTTCGATCAGCGCCTTCATCTTTTCGAGGTAGAGCATTCCCTCGCCGTGGTTGGATTCGCCCTGGTACCAGATGGCGCCCCGGATGCCGAAGGGCACCGCGCCGTGGACCATGGCGTTGTAGAGCACGGTGGGGTCCTGGTGGTTCTTGAGCAGGAGGCATTGTTGGGGGAACGCCGGGGGCGGCTCGACGGGCTGTTCCCGGGTCACTGCCTGTCGCGTCCCCGCAAGCCACGCCGTCAGCGCCTCCAGGTAGGTGTTCATGGCGGCCTTGTGTTCGGGGCGGTCCGGCAGGGTCAGGTACACCCGGTCCACGATGGATTGGAGGGGCGCCACGCCCTCGAAGCCGCTGAGGGGCGTCCAGGGCTCGATGCGGGTGCCGCCCCAGGAGGAGTTGATCAGGCCGATGGGGACGCCCAGGTCCCGGTGCAGCTCACGCCCGAAGAAGTAGGCTGCCGCGGAGAAGTCGAGAACCGTCTCGGGAGAACATACCTTCCAGTCGCAGGCGGGAAGGTCCCGCTGCGGCAGCCCGGCAGGCACCCGCGGCACCGTGATGTGACGGATGGAGGGAAAACCGGCGGCGGCCTGCTCTTCTTCCGGACGAAGCGAACTGCGCACCAGCCACTGCATGTTGGACTGCCCGGAACACAGCCACACCTCGCCCACCAGGATGTCCTCGACCGTGCGCTCGGAGCTGCCCCGTACCGCCAGTGTGAGGGGTACCCCCCCCGCGCTTCTGGGCCGCAGCCGCACCGCCCAGGCCCCATCCGCCCCGGCCAGCGCCTGCGCGGACTCGTTCCCCAGCAGGACGGTCACCGCCTGGCCGGGGGTCTCCCATCCCCAGACCGGGATGGGTTCCTCCCGCTGCAACACCATGTGATCGGAGAAGATGGTGGGAAGCGTCAATTCGGCCCGGGCCGCCAACGTGGCAAGCGCGACAAGCGCCGCGGCAATCTCCGACAAGCGACGATGCATCCTCATGTCCGTCCTTTCCCTTGCTGCTCACCCGGGAGCATTGCCTCACCCGCGACGGCACGGACCGGAATCCGGAAACGGATTTCCGTCTCCCAGTGAACCGTGCCTCCCGCGGGACCATACACACGCCGTACCGTACACGCACGGCCGCCGCGACCGCCGTGCCAGGACCACACCTCGGAACCGCGCCCGTAGACATCGTGGCGAGTGGCCCTCTCGCCCGGTTCGGTCGCCACGTCGATGCCGTACTCCCGCGCGATCCCGGGCACATCGGCATGGCCCGCTTCCACCCGCAACTCCCGCAGCGCCTCCGTCACGGCCAGGGTACGGAGAACCACCCAGCGCACCGGACAGGCGCAACGCCGGGCGTCAATCTCGGCGTAGCCGCGCCGGCGCAGCCCCCGGGCCGCGGTCCCCAGCTCGGCCGTCGTCAGACCCCAGTGCCGCAGGGGATCGAGCACCCCTGCCTCCTCGAGCATCTCCGCCAAGGAGGCATCGGCGACGTCCGACGGCTCGAGCCCCTCCAGCACGGTCACCGGCTGGAGGGTCGGGAAAAGATTGGCCACCGGACGCACGGGAGGAGCGACCGGCGTCCGGCAACCCGCTCCCCATAGCAACACGCCGAGAATCATCCCCAGCCGACCGATGGACCGTTGCCGCATCGCCGCACCATCTCAGGTAGTATAATTAATGGAATAGGAGGATACCGCCATGGGCATGGAACCGCTGCCGTGAATGCTAGCCGCCGGGAACCGGGCTGTCAACCCCTCTCCCTGCCGGACCACTGGAGTTGCGCGTGAACACGGCCGCCGCACCGTCGTCATCGTCTCTTCCCCCGAAACCCTCCCGAGGTCTCCTGCGCTGGACGGTCTCGGCACAACGGGCGCTGGACCGATGGAACGCCGAGTGGTCCGCCCGCATGGCCCTGGCGCGCCGCGTGCTGGGGGCTCCCTGGTGGGCTCCCGGCCTGCTGCTCGATGGGGCACTTCGGCAGCGCTACGAGTCGGTGCTGCCGGTGCAGGAATTCTGCGCCGGGCTGGCCTGCATCGCGCGGCAGATCCTGCCACACCCCGCCTGGGTTCCGACCCTGCTGGCTTCTGCCGGAGGGTGCCCTTCCGCGGGCGGTCGCGGCCAACGCCCCCCCTCGTTGCCGGACCTGTGGGCACACATGCCTCCGCCCTACGCAGGTCGGGTCACCTTCACCGCGGACGAGATGCTGGGGCTGCTCTGCGCCCTGGCCGAACCGCCCCACTTCGGCACCGCCGGGGGCCGATACCCGGAACAGCTCGATTCCCTCGCGGACGCATTCCGGAAAACCGCGTTCCGGCGCCCGCCCGTGCGCATTCTCGACCTGGGCTGCGGCGTGGGACATGGTACCCTGGAACTGGCGGAATTCACCCGCGCCGCCGGGATGCATGCGGACCTCACCATCGGCCTGACCCGCGAACCCCTCGAGGCGTGGATGGCCCGGCACAGATGCCTCCCTCATGACCCGCCTCGACAGGAACAGCTCCGGGCCTTGCCCGGGACAACGCCGGTTCACTTCCTGGCCGGAGACGTGTGTGCTCTGCCGCTGCGGGGGACGTTCGCCCTGGTGGTCTGCAACGGCCTCGTCGGAGGCCCCATGTTCGATGCGCCCCGGGAGATGGCAGCACTGCTCAGCCAGGTCCGCCGCGTGCTGGCCCCGGACGGCGTCTTCTGCCTCGCCAACCGCTTCCATGAGGGCCGAAGAACCGGCATCGAGAGGTTCCGCCGGGCAGCCGAAGAAGCCGGTTGGGCGGTGTCGGGGACCTGGCGGAATCTGCTGCTGAGACGTCGCGGACCGTAATGCCTCCGGGCGGCGTCTCTCTCCCCAGTACGGGGCGCGGCCCTCCGCGCACCATCCCGTCGGAGTTTCCGGCCGTCGAGGGCGCCGGCCGGATTGGAAACCGCCTGAAGGCGGTACTACGAACCGGGGAATGCGCTCGAGACGAGGCTTGTAGTACCGGCTTCAGCCGGAATCCCAGTACGGGGCGCGGCCCTCCGCGCACCATCCCGTCGGAGTTTCCGACCGTCGAGGGCGCCGGACGGATTGGAGACCGCCTGAAGGCGGTACTACGAACCGGGGAATGCGCTCGAGACGAGGCTTGTAGTACCGACTTCAG
>JAFGRS010000047.1 GCA_016935045.1 Lentisphaeria bacterium
CCGGTCCCCTCCCTGGAGGGCGACGCTCCGCGGAGCCGAGAGTGCCCGCGAGAACGCGGGCGCTCCCCTCCCCTGGAGGGCGAGGCGGCGTGCCCGTTCCCCGGAGAATGGTGATGCGGAAGCACGATCTGCAGTGGGGACAGGTGCAGTGGGGACGGGGGATTCTCATGGGGGCTGCCCTCCTGGGTGTCCCCGCATTCGGAGAGCCTGCCATGGTCTCTGTGCGTCTCAAGGACAACGGCGCCGAGCTGCGCAATCCCGGCATGGGATGGGTCCTTCACTACTACGACAACGTGCCCGCGCACTACGGTTCGAGGCTCCGGCCCGCCGATACCCTGCCCGACTGGCCGGGGCTCAACCTGATCTACCTGCGCATCCCCTGGTCCTATGTGGAGCCCGAGGAGGGGCACTTCGACTGGTCCGTCCTCGATACCCCCATGCAGCGCTTCGCCGACCGCGGAGTGCCGGCCGCCCTGCGCCTGACCTGCTCGGAGAGCTGGATGCGGTACGCCACGCCACGCTGGGTCGAGGAAGCCGGCGCCAAGGGATACTCCTTCCGGCCCGGAGCCGGGATCGTCCCGGACGGCCCCTTCTGGGAACCGGACTACGACGACCCCGTGTTCCTCGACAAACTCGATCGCTTTCTCGGGGCCGTTGCCCGGCGCTATGACGGCAATCCTGGTATGGCCTTCATCGACGTCGGTTCCTTCGGGGTCTGGGGGGAAGGACATACCTGGTCCAGCACCCGGAAGGAATACCCGAAAAGCACCATCATCAAGCACATCGATATGCACCGGAAACACTTCCGCAAAACCATGCTGATCGGTATGGACGACTTCCTG
The DNA here is from genome assembly GCA_016935045.1 of Lentisphaeria bacterium. Taxonomy (GTDB): domain Bacteria; phylum Verrucomicrobiota; class Lentisphaeria; order Oligosphaerales; family JAFGRS01; genus JAFGRS01. The sequence goes on from JAFGRS010000047.1 coordinate 843, forward strand.
TCACGCCCGGGTACGGCCATACCCCTCAACACCGGGACACAAACCCGGTCCTTCGACCTCGTCCTCCCTCGGGAGTGGCGAAGCCGCGAGTTCCGTCTGCTGGCAGGACTCTGGCAACCCGGACGCGCGGAGCAGCAGGGCCGCCTCCGGCCCGTGGAAGACTCCTCCGAACGCCGCACCGCCATCGCGACCCTCCGTGTCGCGGAGGATGGCCGGCCGCGTGCCGAAGCCATGCCCGTGCCCTGGCCCCCGAACGCCGCCTGGCCGGCGGATGGCACCGACTTCGCCGTGCGCTTCGCCGGGCTCCGGCATGACCCCGCCCAGCAACCCCACTCCCTCAAGGTCGACCTCGAGATCGCCATCCCGGGGACGCCGCCCGCGTCCGTGCGCCCCTTCCTCCATCTCCTCGATGGACCCTCGGGCGCCACCGTCTTCGCGCCGCACGAAGAGAGGGAGGATGAGGAACTCACGGCGTACATGGCGGACAACGGCCTCGGACTGCGCGATGACAGCATCCTGGTCGGCCCCCCGCCGGCCGCCTACTTCCATGCCGCCATGGCCCAGGGGTTCTGGCGCCGCGCCCCGGTCGTCCTCGAATGCGAACACTACGGCGGCTCGCGCCAGCGCGGCTGCTGGCAGGACGGTTCGGGCTTCCTGCAGGCCGTCGAGGATTACCACGCGAGCTACGCCTCCATCCACTGGTGGCCGGACGAATTCCTCGAAGGCAACCGGGACCTGGTGCGCGACATCAACCGGCGTCTGGGCTATCGCCTGATGCCCGTCGAGGTCGGTTTCACGGCGGCCTTGACCCTCGGCGAGCCTTTCACGGTGCGCTGGGAGTGGCGAAACGACGGCGTTGCCCCCCCCTACCGCGACCTATTCCCCGCCGTGACCCTGCGGGACCGGGAGGGGGGTCTGGCGGCAGTCCTGGTGGACGACGCCACCAATCTGAGGGACCTCGATGTGACCGCCGCGGGTGTGCCTCCGGCCCGGTTCGGAGGGGGGAGATTCCGGCTTCCGTTCCAGCTCGGTTCGGGTGTGTACGAGGTACTCGTCTCGGTGGGGGACCGGGCCGGACGGCCGTTGATTGCCCTGCCTGTCGACGGGGGGGACCCCTCCCTGCGATACCGCGTCGGGGAATGCCGCATCGCCGGGGATTACGCCCTGCGCGTGACCTCTGCTTCGGCGTCCGCTGCGAAGATCGTGCTGCAACTCGTCTGGGAGGTCCACCGGCCCCTGCCCGAGACCGCGGTGCCCTTCTTCCACCTCGAAAGAGGCGGCACGCTGCTGCACGCCGCCAGTCCCCCCGCCGCCGCGGCGGAGGTGGCCGCCCTGCGCCGGCCGGGCACGCACCGCCTCAGCGCCGAACTGCCCTGCGATGCTCTGGGAACAGGGGACCGGGCAACAATCCTGGCAGGGATCTGGGTGCCCGAGCGAATCGGCAGAGAGGACGAAAGGCTCATCCCGGACTCCGGAACCCCGGACCGCCGCGTCCTCGTCGGCTACGCACGGATGGAAGGCGACCAACTCACCGTCACGCCGACACAAACACCGGGACCCTGACCGTGGACGAACTCAGCAGCCTGAGAACCGGCTGTCAACCGCCTCCTTGCCGGTTCGAGTCCTGCCGCTGGAGCCACCCTACCACTTGTGAATTCCCACAGAACATTCCCAGGGGAGCTCTCCGGACGCGGTTGCGGCAGTCTGGGTACTACTGCGTGTACCAGGGTTTGCCGGGGTCGCTGGGGTGATCCAATGTCCCAGCGGTGCACTGCACAACCGTACCCTCGGGGACCAAGAGCCCTAGCCTGATCACAGTTTCCCGCACTGTGCCCTCCGACGGAACCTCGCAGTACTGTAGAGACCAGCCGCAGCAGGCTTCCTCGCCGATCCTCTCCTGTTTCCGCGGAGTCAGATTCGGGCAGGGCAACCCCCCTTTCGGAGACCTCGATCTGGCAGGGGTAGTCAGTTCGGCGGCATCGCTGCCGCGGTGCAGCGGCGACGGGCCGAAGTTGACAGCGAACTGCCAGTGGCCGACCTGGCGACAGGCGAGCACGGGATCGGCCCGGCGGCATTCCCGCGGCGGCCCTCACCACGCCGTGGCCTACAGCACCGACCCGGGCTTGCTCGACGACGCCACCGCCGCCAGTTGCCGCCTGTCTGCGTGCGGTCACGCACAGAGCCGCACGACTGGCGGCCCATGGTGGTCGAGCCCATGGCCATGCTGGTATTCCGCCAGGAGGCCATCTTCGCACCCGACGCCTACCGCCTGGACTTCATCGCGCAGGGCCACCGGCACCGCCGATCCCCTGGCCGACGCCCGCACGCAGGCGGAGTCCGCTGCGCGCGGAGTCACGATGCCGGAGGTGGAGGGAGACTGGGACACGGTCCACGGCGGGTTGGTCACCTTCCCGGACGCGGTATGCGATCTGCCGCCGATCGACCGCCTCGAAGGGTTCCGCCCAAACGGCGGTGGCCTCTACGGCCGTGCCCTGGCCGCCACAGAGGCCAACGGGGGCGTCGAAGCCGCCTGGGTCTACCACATGGCGCGGTCCGTCAGGGGCAACGCCTCCGTGGCGGCGGTTGGCCGGAGGCCTGACAGAACGGGCACTGGCAGACACCCGCGCTGCGCACGGCGGACTAACCAATGAGGCCGACGGAGGGGGGGCCGAGGATCTCGGGTGCTCGCGTGCCTACACCAACACGGGCATCACGTTGGTGCTTCCGCTGCAACACGTAGGCATGGCGGCTGGTGAGCAGCAATCCGCGCTCACGGCGCCGGCAGCCTGCGGTCCAACGCACTCGCGACACCCAGCACCGGTGAAGCTAGACAGAGGAGCTGGTCTGTCGACAACACAACACGCTGGCCTGCTGCCATGGCAAGCGTCTGGAGCTGACTCGCGGCGTAAGCGTCGAGCAACCCAGCGCGATGCGCGAGGACGTTCCGGAGGGTGTAGACATCCGACAGCGCGGGGAAATGGGGCCGCAGAGACTTGATCTTGGCACCTGTAAGCCTGGCGAATTCCTCGATGCGTGGCACGGGTCCCCGGGCGCTCCTTACCTGCCCATACACGCGGTCGCCATCTGCAGTCCTCTTGGCCGTATTCGCGTCGTAGTACTTGGGGCGGAGTTGGAGGTACGCATCAAGGAACGAGGTGAAGTAGAGCTCGAACGCAGCGGATAGGAGCACGATTCTGTCGGTAACCACGCCCTGCAGGTAGCCCGGAAGACGCTGGAGGAAGAGATCGGGCGTCACGTCGTTCAGCCGACCCTTTGACTCAGGTGCGTAGATCAGGTCAGTCAAGAGCATAGTCTTGTCAAGAACGCCATACTGCGACTGCACGAATGTCGCGGCGCACCGGAGCGAGAGAAGCTCCACCCACATTGAGTGACACGACTGGCCCCACACCGCCTTGAGATCCTTGAGGTGCTGGCTTGACGCCATTACGTCATCCCCTTCCTGCTGTGCATGGCAATCGGCAGAAGTTCGTGTCCATCCACGGTGCACCGCGGAACGAGCGGGACGTGACGCAGAGGCGTCTGCCCGGGCCCACCCACGAGCACGCCAATGGATCCTCCTGTTCGTCCTGGGAAACTCCACCGCAGAACACGCGCCGGGAACTGCGCTGGAGCCATGAACCCGCTTGGTAGCTGACGTGCCGGGCCGATCCTCTGCCCAAGATGGGTTGCCCCGTTGACCATTACGCGTCCCGTGACAGGTGCGGAGGCCCGCAGGGGGGCGTGCCATCGACAGTCGCACCATTGATTGCGCGCTAGACCCCAAGCCTGTCCCCGTAGGTCTCGACGAGAAGCTCAAGGAGCAACGTATCGAGAGCTGCCGGGGCCCTGGTCTCCGCAGGCTCCTGATGGACGGTGGAGAGTCGGGATAGCTCCCGGTCGAGGAAATCCGATATTTCCGGTATGCGCGGCCCCTGGTCGAGTTCCATCCCGGCCCGCTTCCGCCTCAGCAGCTCGTCGATTGCCCGACTCAGAGCCGGGTCGGTCACCAGCCGGTCGACGAGGATGCCGAACTCCGTTGGCACCACCCCGAACCCGCGTTCGATCCACAGACAGGCCAGAACTGGTCTCAGGACGTAGAAGTACTTCTTGACCCAGACCACTTCGCCCTGCAGGTACTGGCGGCTGTTGCCCTGGGCCATGTGCAGGTAGTGGTACATGCAGGAGATCGGGGCGTAGTAGCTCGGCATGAGTTCCCGCAGCCTGGCGGCCGCGGAACCGGTTTCCCGGTAGACGATGGGCGATTGAAGCCATTCCAGCAGCGGCGGGTTCGATTTTCGGAGTAACTCAAGCGCCTTGGGCAGGTCCCAACCTGATATGTCCAGTCCCTCGTCGATGGCCCGCTCGATCACGTCCCGTTTGCGCTGAATCGTCACGTACCACGCCGGCGGACGAACGTAGATGAACCGGACATCGTAGTCGCTGTTCCCGGACTCGAAGCCCCACGCGCGGCTGCCGGACTCGCAAGCGTACAGGACGCGAACCGACTCCTCGACCTCCACGCGGTCGAGTTCTGCTTGGACTCGGGCCCGTATCGCCTGCTCGGTCACCTGTCTTCCTGCCTTCCGTCCCTCAATGCTCCCCGAAGAGACACGCGTCAACCGATGCCGGAACAAGAGGCGGCTCAAAGCCGTCCTCATCCCAGCGGGGGTCGTTCTCGGGGATCGCGTCGTAGTCGTGGATCATCACCATCGGCGTTTCCTCGCGGGCGAGTTCGTCAGTCTCGAACGCGAATCCTCGGCGCTCAAGAGCCTGGCGGATCTTCGCCTCGTACCCCGCCCACAGGGGATTCGGCTGGCGACGGAAATCGGCATCGAGGTACCCCGTGTCGCCGCGCGGCACCCAGTGGTTGTAGAAGCAGTAGTAGTAGTCCGCCACACGGCTGACCTTGAGCCAGAAGGCGGGATACGGCCCGCCATTGGCCTCGATCCAGGCAAGCTTCTGGGGATTGCCCATCTGCCAGATCCAGGCATCGAACGGCGGGTGTTCCTTCTGCGTGAGCGTGGTCTCATAGGCGGGCTTGTCGAAGGGCTCCACGCTCATGGACAGCGAACACTCCCGCACGGCCTCCGTCAACGCCTCCTGCTGTCGCCGGTCCCGTTCCTCGGAAACCAGAGCGGCCTCTTCGAGCTCGCCAAAGAGGCTCGTCGGGTACGCCCGCCTGATACGCTCTGCCAGTTCGTCGGTCATGTCGCCAGCCTGAACTCCTGCTCCCCTCAAAGGTAGCCGGGACCGGTCGGACTGCCAACGGCGATTGCCGCCAGAACAGGCTGCCAACGTGTTCATTGAGGCCCCGACCCGTGGCGCCACGTTGGTACGCGGCTATTCGGTGAAGGCCAGACGCAGCGCGTTCTGTATCTTGTCGCGGTGCGCCGGATCCACGCCCACCTGGTCGCCATAGTCTCTCCAGCGCAGGACGACCTCCCGCACTTCACTGAGAACTGCCTTGGCTCGTCCGCGCTTCATGGAGGCGGTCCTGGCGCACGCCTCGAAATCCGCCAGCGTGAAGTCGTCGCGCTTCCCGTTCAGCGTCATCTGGTGGCTGGACGTCCACTTGCCGCTCGGCTGGAAGCTGTACGTCATGTCGAAGGCGGGGGCGAGGGACCACGTTCCGGATCGATCCATCAGGAAGGCGATGTTCTTGACGTGGTCATCCTGGTTCCGGGCGATGATGTTGAATACCATCCGCCGGAACTGCTGCTCCACCGCCGTCATTGGCAACCCCAAACGCCGGACGGTCTGAAGCGCCTGCTCGTAGCTGTAGGCGCCGGCTTGGTTGAAGTCGAAGTGGGCCAGAGCTGCCAGGGACTGCATGTGCAGCTTGCCGCCGTCGGGCAGACGGTCGAAGCGGCGGGTCATGAAATGCCGCCGGCCGCCTTCCTCGAGGAGCCGGCACTCGCTCATCGAGATGCCGCAGTCCGTGGCCATCCGGTGGTAGGCGAGCTCAATGGCTCCGTAGCCTTGGGGGTCATCCAGTTCCTTGTCCTTGTTGCCGCTGACCCCGTCGAACTTGAGCAGCCAGTACTCGAACCCCGGCCCGGCCTTGACCTGCCCGGACCGCACTTCGTTCGTGTCAGGGCTCCAGGCGATCACCGCCTTCGCCCGCGCCCCGCCGGCCGATGTCCCGACCCGGAGGATGTCCCGTAGAGCGGCCGCCTTGCCTTCCGCCGCGAACGTGCCGCGCAGGTTGTCCCGGTTGCTGAGGATCTCCGACGCCAGCGCGACCAATCGGTCCACGTGCAACAGCGTCGCCTGGCGGGGCCGCGGGCCTGTGGCGGGGAAGAACTCCAGGGCACCCATGCCACGGATGCCGGTGTAACACAGGCGCTCCACTGAGTTGAAGGATTCCGGTGTCCGGCCCTGCGTGGCCAACCACGCCTCGATCAGCGCGTTGCCGAATCGGTCCGGGAGCGAATCAGCCAGCAAGCCGGGGAGACCGTGAAAGGTCACGCGGGGCAGTGCGGAGAACGCATAGACCCGTTCAGACAGCGGCATCATGAGCGGCGCAACCTCGATGCCGCTCCGGGAGAACGCCGGATCGTACTGGAATGACGCCGCCTCGGCACCGTCCTCCAGCGCTACCGCTCCGATGGTGCGTCCCCACAGCCTGACCTCTGCAACCGTGCTCATTCCTTGTCACCCCATTGCCAATCGTCGCGCCGCTTGGCCGTGCGCTTGGGGACCACCCTCTTGCGTTCGCGTCCTTTCAGCTTCAGCAGGTCCATAGGACGCGGGCCGGTCTCGGGAACCAGACGATCCAGATCCGCCACGAGTTCCAAGACACGCAACAGCCGGATGATGGTGGACAACTGGGTGTCCCCGCCCGCCTCGATCCGTTCGACCGTTCGCTTGCCCAACCCGGCCTGTTCGGCTGCATTGGCCTGGGTCATGCCGAGGTCCAGGCGACGGCGTGCCAGGCGACGGCCCAGCTCCTGCACGACGGCCTCGGGAGTCAGTTGCGACTCGATCTTCACTGTTACAGCCTCCTGTGAACAGGTTGCGTCGACGGTGCCTGATTATCGCAAGATACGGCGAGTAATGAACTTTACAAGCGATAACTCGCGCCATGTGACGAATAGGACTCTAGTATAGTTGGCGTGCGTGCGCCCTGTCGAACCATGCAGGTGCGCTGGCTCCCAATGCACCGACTCGCGTGATGTCCACAGAGCGACGACGAACGTCTCAGGTTGCCGCCCGGGAATCGGTGGCGACGGACGGTGGCTCCACCCGAGTGGGGAGTTGCGGGCCGAACGATGCGGGTATGGAGGCGGGTGGAAGCCCGATCTCGCCGAGCATGCTGACGAAAAGGCTGTACTTCGCCTCGTCGCCGGGTAGGACAGTCAGGGGGCGGAGCCGACGCTCGGTGAAGAATCGGTCAATGGCAGGATCCTCGTTACTCACGAGGTAGTCCATGATAGGCGTCGGTATCCTGGTTACCAGCGACACCAACTGGTACACCCGCTGGCGGGAGACCCCGAGGATGCTGGCGGCGCGCGCGTAGGTCGTGACTGACTCCTGCTCGAACAACCGCAGATACCGCAGTCCAGTCAGGATGGGACTCTCACGTTCCTGGTCTCGCTCGTACTGGTGCCACCGCCGCTGGCTGACCTTCGCGATACCGGCCAACTCGGTGGGTACCGTCCCCCGAACGAAGAGGCACCCTTTGTCGTATGCCCTTGTGTAGAAGGGCGTTACTTCCCATCCCGCCTTCGGCGGATTTGTGCTGTGGGTGTAACGACTGGGGAGCCATTCCTTTCAGGCCCCGATTCGTACCCGTTTAGCGTCCACCCGCTTGTCGCGGGCGATCGCGAAACGGCTACCAAGCGCGCCAGGGCGCGCGCTGGGAGCTTCCCG
>JAFGRS010000401.1 GCA_016935045.1 Lentisphaeria bacterium
CTGGAGGGCGAAGCTCCTGCTGAGCCGATTCCCGAGTCCTTCCTGTTTTCACTGAGGCATTACCCGGCCACAGGGCTGTTTCAAGATCCCAACGCCGCCGCCGGGCTTGTCCCGGTTTCTGCCTGCCGGAAGACAGCGCAGGATCCCCGAATCGGCCCTCTCTTTCAGCGTGGTTCGGCGGCGGCGGGCAGATCTCCGGTGGCGAACTGAATCGCATCGAGGTAGAACCGGAGCAGGACGGGATTCCAGTAGATCTCCGCGCGGTGGCCGAAGGCCGTGTAGAACACCCGTCCCTCGCCATAGGGTTTCACCCAGGCGAGGGCAAAGTCGTTGTCGGTCCGATGAATCCACTGCACGCCCATGTTGGTGGACGCCGTATCCAGCGAGAGGAGGACGCGCAGGCGGTCGCGCGCATAGGGTTCGCGGAACTGGAAGATCTCCTCCGCGATGCGGAAGCCCTTCCCCTCGAAGGCGGCCAGCAGCGGGTGGTCGGGTTCCTCGTTCCGGACGCCCACTTCTTCGTTCCACGGGTGGCCCCAGTAGGCGGCGCCGAGCAGTTCACGGAATTCGGGCCAGTGGTTGTTGGCGCCGATGGCGTAGTGGATGGCGACCATGCCGTGGCCGCCGCGCACGAACCCCAGCAGACTGTTGCGCAGCAGGTCCTCGACCGCCTGGCGGTCGCCGTGTTGGGCGAGGCGTTCCATGGCCTCATCGCCGGGCGTGATCCAGGGCCCCGAGCTGTTGTTCAGGACCAGGGCATCGAAGTGCCGAAGACTCTCCGGCAGCAGGACGGCGACGTCGTCACTGACCACGGGTTCGAAGGCGCCGGTTTTCTCGCCGAGAGTGGTGAGGGCGCAGGTCCCGTAGGGGATGCACCAGCCCGCGTGGGGGTCCTTCGGCATCAGATGGCTCGGGGTGATCCAGATCAGGACCCGGCGCGGCCGCCGCGGCTGTGCCCGGGCAGCGTCCGGCGCGGCGGCCCGAATCTGCTCCGCGCGGTGCGGCGGCAGCGATTCCATCCCGGCAGGAACGGGAGCCCCGGCGGCAACCAGCGGAAACGCCGTCAGTCCCATGGCAATCCAGCCTGTGTTCATGGCCGTCGTCTCCTCCGGGCGTGCCACGGGCGCGCGCCCCACGATCGACTGTGGTGAGGTCAGGATGCCATGTCCTCCGGCAGCGGAGTGCCGCTTCCCGTCGGGCAGTCCCGCGGCAGGTCGGCCCCTGACTCAAAGGTGCCAGTCCTCCTGGTCGTGCGGCGAGAGGGCGTCGTCCGCCCGGGTGTTGTTCAGGACCCGGCAGGCGAGAGGATCGAACTCGATGGGGCCTTCGAACTGGCTGGCCACGTTGCCGAGCATGAGGAACTCGGCCAGGGGGCCGGCATAGTCGAAGTGGGACCAGCCGGGGGGACCGCCCCGGCACGCCTCCAGCCACTCCCGTTCGTGGCCGCGGCTGGAGGGCAGGGTCTCGGGCTTCTGCACCTGAAGGTCCTCGAACCGCTCGGCCGGAAGCAACTGAATCGTCGTGTTGTGACCGTTGGCGACCATCCTGCCCTCCGTCCCGACGATCAGCGTCCCGGCATGGTCGTGCCACTTGCGTTCGCCCGCGTCTCCCCAGTCCAGGCGGCGCCCGAGCATCTCCTCGATGCGTGCTCTCCACCCCGGTGCGTTGCTCCCGTTCACCCAGGTGAGCGTCAACGGCGGCAGTTCGCCCCGGGACGGGACGCGGAACTCGATGACCTCCCAGCGGGGGAAGGACAAGCGGTTCACGCTCTCGACCCGGGCCTGGACCGTGATCCGGGGAGCAGTGGCCGGGTCGGCGTACCACAGCGTATCGATCTTCAGGGCCCGAAAGGCAAGATTGGCCGAATGAGATGCCCAGTTGCCCAGTTCGCAGGTCCCGAAATCGCGCCAGCCATGCCAGGCCATCCAGCGGGGATGAAACGGGCGCCACGGCCGCGGACCGAGCCAGAGGTCCCATTTAAGGTAATAGGGCACGTCGGCTTCTCCCGTCGGGACCTCCCGCCAGCCGGGGCCGCCGCCGTCCTTCCACACGTACACCTCGGTAACGTCCCCAATGGCCCCGGCCTGGATCAGCTCGACGCCACGCCGATAGGCGCCGCTGGCGGTCCCCTGGTTGCCCATCTGGGTGGCCACTCCTGCCGCCTTGGCCATATCCCTCATCCGGCGCGCTTCCCGAACAGTGCGGGCCAGGGGCTTCTCGCAGAGAACGTGCCTGCCCCGCTGCATGGCCGCCAGGGACGCCGGTGCGTGGTTGTGATCGGGAACGGCCACGACGACGGCCTCGATACGCTCCCCCATTTCGTCCAGCATCACGCGGTAATCATGGTACCTCGGCAGGTCCGGGAAGCGCTCGTAGGCCCGCGTCGCCTTCTTGTCGCTCACGTCGCAGAGAGCAACCACGTTCGCGAGACCGGGCATGCAGTCGACAAACCAGCTGCCGCGCCCTCCCACTCCGACCAGGGCTACGTTCACACGGCCCCCGGTGCCGGCCGCCTCCTCGGAACGCGCCCGCGGAGCAATGAGGCAACCAGCGGCACCCACGGCCGCGGTCCGCAGGAACCGACGTCGGCCAAATCGCGCTTCCATCGCAGTCTCCCGCGTCAGCGAAACCGGGAGGCCGGCGGAAAACCGCTCCACCCCTGCCGCCCGCAACCCGCCTCAGGAATCGGGGTGGGCGGGGGGTGCCGGCTGCGCGGCCAACCGACCTCCGCACAGAGACTATAACCCCCACCGTCCGCTCCTGCGAGATGCCCGCCAGCGCCGACGGCATGGCAACCGTTTTCCGGACATGGCGGGCAAAAGCTGTCCGGAAAACGGTGACCCGACATCGATCGGAATGCAGGCGCAGCGTGGAAACAGAGTGCCGGCAAAGCCGCGGGAGATCCACGGGACCGGGTGCGGGCGACGCCAGGGGGACCGGGGTGCGGGTCAGGACGCGGGAGCGCCCTTCACGCCTGCCGCCGGCGTTGGCGCACGGCATGGACGCAGAGGAACGCGAGGAGGAGGGTCAGGTCGGCGGCGCCGACCGCGCACATGCGGCCGGCCACGGCTCCGGCTCCGAATCCATAGCTGTGGAGTCCCGTTCCGAGGACGTAGTTGACCCCGACATAGGTCATGATGATCAGCCAGAATGCGAGGATGCTCTTGACGGCGATGGCGAATACGCCCCGGGCCAGCGCGAAGTACAGGACTGCCGGGACCGCGCCCCCGAGAGCGAGCCAGCCCCAGGGAGACAACGGCGCCAGCCGCGCCCCCACCACCCCCAGGACCGCGCCCGTGGCAAGCAGCACCGTCACGCCCAGGCGCCACGTGGGACGCGAGGGCGGCGACACCCGGACATGGAGAATGGTCATGTACCCGAGCAGAGCGATCAGGGACCAGACCTCCTTCGGGTCCCAACCCCAGTATCGCCCCCACGATGAAGCGGCCCACATGCTGCCGGTGACGATACCCAGCAGCAGCAGCAGCGACCCGGCCATGAGGTACCCGTAGTGATAGCGGTCCAGGGCGACGACCGCGGGGCGCTCCGCGGGCACGATCGCCGCCACGGCAACCTGCACGTGTGCGATGAGCACGGCAATGGCCAGAACCGCATAGGCGATCATGATGACAGGCACATGCACGGACATCCAAAAGGTGTCCAGGAGCACCGGCGCGGCAGGGCGCACGAAGGAATCGAGAGGCAGGCAATCCGCCAGGCAGAGGGAGACTGCCCCGATGATGGCCGCGGTCAGAGGCACACTGCGCTGCCGGGGCAGAAACAGGAAAGCGAGCAGCGCCATGGCAGCCGCACCCCAGCTCATAAAGAGAAGCGACTCGAACATGTTGGCGGCCGGGATCCGACCCGCGATGCCCCAGCGCAGAACCAACCCATGGGTGAAGACCGCGAACGCAGCCAGGGTCACGAGCGCTGCCGCCCCATCGCACCAGCGCCGGCGAACCCCCAGGGCCACCGCCGCAAGGCCAGCTCCGACAGCCAGCGCGATCCAGGCCAGACGGAACGGCCGGAGTCGGTTGTAGCGGACCTCGCGCGCCATGCGCACGGGCGACGGACGGTGTGCCGCGGGCAGACCATCCATACCAGCCCGGAAGCGACGCACCGCGTCGGCAAACCCCTGCCCGTCAGCGGACAGGTAGGCCGCCGCCAGAGCCACCCACTCGCTGCGAACGCCCTGCACACCGGCACCCTCGTCCGTCAGCAGTGCCGCGGCGGTTCCCCAGGGCGCATCGGGATCGCTCGCCTGAGGCACGATCCGCAAGGCTGTGCCGCGGAGAACGTTCTGGAATGTCACCAGGCGCTCACGGATTCGGGCCACCTTCCGGTGCAGGGGATCCGTCGGTCTTCCGGAGCGCGCCGCATCGAGGTCTTCGAGCAGGGCGCGGAAGCGTTCGTGTTCGACCAGTTCGTTGAAGGCGAACCGTCGGCGTCCGGCCGGCAGTCCCAGGGCCGTGCGGAGGCGCGCGTTGCCTACCGGAATGAGGGGTGTCTCGGCCCAGGCGCCGCCGTCGAACGTCCAGCCCAGCAGCATGAGCACCGGATCGGTCCCGGCAAAGGGCGCCGTCCCGCACACCTCGGTCACCAGGTCACGGGCAAGGGTGTCCAACGGCATGGTGCGCCCGTCGTGCTGCACCACGAGGTCGCGCAGGGGTGTGACATCGAGTTCCGTCGGCAGTCCCTGGCGCGAGGCGGCGGCATGGCTTCCCGGGCAGGCCGGCCATGCCGCCGCCGCGAGGGCAACGAGCACACACACCCCACATCCCCGGATGAGGCCCCGTCGTGGCACGGGCCCGTGGTGCGGGCGGCAGGGGGTGCTCACGCGGGATCCTCCTCTGCGCGAGGGGACGCCGCCGGGCCCGATCCCGTCCCCGGCGCGGGGGGTGGGGACTTCTCCGGCCGGAAGCGTCGGACCAGCATCCAGGCCATGCCGAGAACCATGGAGGCGTACCCCAGGAAGACGACCGGCCGGCCGTGGTCCCGGGAGACCCCGAGGATCGGTTCCAGCGCCTCGCCGACCCGGTGGGTGCTGGACTGGTACAGGGTGTAGCCTTTGCAGGAGACGGGGCGGTTCATGCTGACCACGGCTTGCCTGGTCTGTCGGCTGTCCGGATCCGCAATCCGGATGTGGCTGGCATAGGAACGCACCTTCTCGCCGCCGGGGTAATGGCCTACCTCGAAGCGTTCGAGGGTGACGTCGAAGCCCAGGGGGAGCCCCCCGTCGGTGTAGCCGATGGCAATCACACCCTCGCCCGTGCGGAAACCCCGCTCCTCGTATTTCGGCAGCCAGATCTCCTCCGCCGCTCCCCCGTCGGACACCCGGACCAGAAGCGCGGGCCGCCGGACCGCCCGCGGCGGGATCTGCTCGGAGACCTCCATCGCAACGGCGGCATGATCGCAGTGGCGCAGGACCGTCAGCGTCTGACCCGGCCACGGAGTCGGCAGGGTTTCCCCGAGCTGGATCGGGCGTGCCGGCGCGCGGGGGCCTCCGGCGTCGAGCCGCAGCGCGAGACTGCCTCCCGGTCCCGAAAAGAACTCGATGGCGGCATCTGGCTCCGCCGCGGCGGCGGCTGCGGTGAAGACCACCTCGAGATCCTGAATAACGGCAGCCTGCTGCCGCCCGTGGAAGTCCGGAAAACGGGCGAAGGCCAGGCGGGTGTCCGCTCCCTCCGGTCCCCTGATCTCGACTTCCACGGCCGGGTTGAGAGGCTGGTCGGAGGCATTGACGATGCTCTTGCGGTCGGGACCGACCACGGCGTGCGGCAGGTAGCGTTTCAGAAGGACCGTGTAGGGCGTGCCCTCCACTGCCGCCTCGCTGGCCGCGCAGACAGCGAGGGGAATCCGGTGGGTGACGTTGCCGATGCGCACCGAAATCTCCCCTCTCGATGGCGGCTCGACCGTGTCCAGAAGCGTCTCCCACTCCTCTGGCGTGGCCACCTCGACCACGGCCGTGGTCCATGGCCCCAGCTGCACCGGCAGGTCGGGGAACACCCACTCCCTGTAGGCGCGACCGTCGGCATGGAGGAGGACTTCGAGGCCCACACGGGGGTGAGGATTGTCGTTGCTCACCCGGCGTTCCCACCGGGTATCCGGCAGGTAGCGCAGCACCTTCACCCGCAGGCGGCCCAGGGCGAGTTCCCCGGCCGCCGGGGAATCGACGGCATCGAGCCCGTTGCCGAGGGCCCGTTCGAGGTTTGCCGTTGCCAGGGCGCCGTCCTCCGCCTGGAGCAGCAGGCGTTCGCCGGGCACGGCGAATTCGGTGCCGGTCTCGCCCGTGACCAGGGCCAGTTGCCCACGGATCCCGAAGAGACGGGTCGCCAATGCACCGGCGAGGACTACCACGATGCCCCCGTGCACCATCAGGAAGGGAACGTGCCTGCGGCGGTAGGGGAACCGGGCCGCTGCCGCGGCCGCCACGTTGACGGCCAGAAGGCCCAGAAGCACCTGAAACCAGCCCGCACCGTAGAAGGCCGTTCTGGCCGCTGCCGTGCCGTGCAGACTCTCGTGCACCGTGGCTCCGCCCATGGCCACCATCAGCAGCAACAGCAGTACCGCCCCGAACCGGATCGAGCCGACGGCACGCACCAAGCCCTGCCTGTTGAAGCCTCCTGGCATTCGGCTGATTCCTTGCGGAGCCTCGCCAAAATGTGAAGGTATTTCCGTGCGGACCCTAAGGCCCGGCAGCCGCCGGGGGTACCCGTCACACAGGATCGGGCTCTTCCCTGCAACGTATGACCTCGCCTGAACCTTGGCGATCCCCTGGTGGACACGCGCCACAGCCTCCACCAGATCCCGGGGCGCGACCGCAGCAGTTCCCGCATCTCCTCGGCTCAAACGTCCGTTCTCGCCGCGCGCGTGCCGCCGGCACGGAGGAGACCCGGTGGCAATCGCACGACAGCCAGGCATGCGGCGCGACACTCCTTGGCTACGTCGCCTGCTTGACCGGATGGGGCGCCCCGAACCCCCATGGGAGGACTTAGCGCTTCGCGCAACTGGGGACCATGGACCATGGACCATGGACCATTTCAAGCCAGAGTCGTCAGGTACTTGCCCAGCGTGATGGCCAGCGTGGATGAGATGCGGCTCGACCATCCGCTACCATCTGGTCCTGTCGATTCCGTGGC
>JAFGRS010000402.1 GCA_016935045.1 Lentisphaeria bacterium
ATACCTGTGCCGTTGCGGTCAGGTTGACGAAGGGGATCTGCCGCGCCACCAGCTGGGTGATCCAGTTGCCGTACCAGTGATTCCAGTTGCGCGGGTAGCCGAGATGCCCGAGGATCTCGCTCTCGCAGGCATCCAGGCCCAACTGCAGGATGTCGTCGTGGGTGTGGCTGCGGCAGCGCCCGTAGAACATCCACAGGGCCCGTTTGTGGACCCCCTCGCCGCTGCGCAGAATGGCCAGCCCGTAGCCGTCGGAGAGCCGGCTGCGCTCGTTCCAGTCCGCCGGCCACGCCGCCGCCGCCGAGGCGATCTCCTCGCTTCGGAAGGGAAACCCGTCGGCTGGCTGCCAACCCGGAGCGTGCGTCAATGCCCAGGCGTACTTCGGCTCCCGGAACACCCGGTAGGCATGCTCGAATGCTGCCGCCCCGCCGTTCTGCCAGGTGCGGCGCGGCCCCCGGCGGTAGCGGGGATGCGCCCCATCATCCCCGACCCTGGGGTAGGTGCGGTCGAGGGTGACCGTGTTCATCGAGAAATCGAACACGTGGCGGTATCGACGGCTGCGCGCGAAGCTGGGGAACCGGTCCTCGGGATAGGTCTCCGGACGCAGTTCCCGCAGGTGCTCGATGGACTCGACGATGGGGCCCATGGCCACCAGGTGCATGCCGTTGTAGCCTCCCGTGGACTCGTAGGGTGCCCCGTCGCGGAAAAAGCTGTTCCAGACGAACGTCCGCATGCCGCCCTCACCGTCGTAGAGCCAGTCCATGAACTCTCCGCCCCGACGGTAATTGAGGACCTCGGCCATGCGCGCCAGGCCCCATTGCGCGTAGGGTTCGTTCGAGCGGGTGGCGCCGTCCATGGCCGCCTGCATCCACACCGCCATCAGGTTCTCCTCGATGAAACGGCGCAGGGCCTCGTGGGAAGGCAGGTCGTAGCCCTTCTCGCGCAGGAAGGGGAGGATGGCGCCGTCCCGATCGATGGCCGGCCAGATCCGATCGTACGCCTCGGCGAGGGCACACTGGTAGCCGGGTTGGTCGATGCAGTACACCGTCAGGCCGGCGCCCGCCAGGCAGGGTCCCTCGGCGAAGGGAGCCGGTCCCAGGCGTTCCACCTGACTCTGGCTGTTGCGGTGACGGTGCTGGGTCATGGTGGCCAGGTAGGCATATTCCACGGCCAGCCGGCAGCAGGCCACCAGGGCCTTGTGCACATAGGCCTCGTCCCCCGTGGCCAGGTAGGCCCGGGCACAGTCCGGGGCAACGGCCAGCATCTGGTGGCAGTAGGCCTGGCACAGCTCCGCCACAAACCCGTAGGTCACCCCGTTCACCCGACAGCCGCCGCCGATCCCGTCGTCCGCAAACGCCCCGCCGGTGAAGTCGCCGCCGGCGAAGTCGTTGCTCGGGTACAGCTCCTGCCCGATCGGACAGCGGATCTTCCAGGGGTACGGTACCGAAGCCGTGTAGCTGCGCAGGGACTTGCCCCGATCGTTCAGCCAGGGATAGAAGGCCTTCCCGCGGTAGATCTCCGTACCGTGCTCGGGACAGCCCGCCTTGACATTGGTCCAATGCCAGCGCGGAATGGCCGAGTCCGGCTGCATCGCCCAGATCGCGTCGTCGGACAACTCCAGGTGCCCCGCCGCACGCCGGCCGGCCCCCCCGGCGGCCGCCTTCACCGCCTCCGTCGTCACCGTCTGCCCGGATTTCAGCTCCGGCAGGCTCTCCCCCAGCGGCCACCGCCGCGGCAATTGCACCCCCTTCAGCGTGCGATACCCGCGCAGTTGCTCGAAGGACCAGACCGTCAGGGGAATACGCACCGCCTCGATGGGGCCCCCGAAGACGATCTCGACCGCCTCGGCCGGGGCCGTCGCCCGGAAGTAGAAGAGCCGCCGGCGCCCCGCCGTGGGAAGGGGCGTGCGGTCCAGCAGCTCGACACAAGCCGGCAGCGTGACCTGGATCTCGGGAGTCTCGGGGGGTACATCGAGGGCCACCAGAAACAGGCGCCCGACCCCGACGATGTCCGGACGACAGAGGACCATCTGCGCCTCCCCTCCCAAAACGACGCTCAGTGCCACAACCAGGCCCATCAGCGCCGATCGGGAAACCTGCCCCATGCCCCGTGCCGCCATTGCCTCCGCACCTCCGGCCATCACCCGGCCTCGCGCGCCGCAGAACCGGCAAAGCCGCCCAAGCCCACCAGGAGACACGGCACCCACGGGTCCCCCAGGCGTCCTCTATGCCCATCCGGTTCACGCCGCCTGCGCCATGCATGCAATCCACCATCACCCCACACCGCTGCCGTTGCCAGTCGCCGGACAACAAAACGCCCCGGTACGGAGGCGGCGAGGGGACCCTGATTTCCGGACGCGCGGGCGGGGCGGCAGTGTCCCGAAAACACCCCGGTACGGAGGCGGCGAGGGGACCCTGATTTCCGGACGCGCGGGCGGGGCGGCGGTGTCCGGAAAACGCCCCGGTAGGGAGGCGGCGAGGGGACCCTGTTTTCCGGACGCGCGGGCGGGGCGGCGGTGTCCGGAAAACGCCCCCGGACGGAGGTGCCGCGCGGACCCTGTTTTCCGGACGCGCGGGCGGG
>JAFGRS010000403.1 GCA_016935045.1 Lentisphaeria bacterium
CTCGCGTCGGCCTCGATCCGGGAGCCACAGGATGGACAGGCAAACTCGAACAGCATACCCGCCGTTCCCCTTGCTTGCCGCGGCGGACCTCATGGCAAGGCGCCATCGCGCTCCGGCCGAAGCAAGATACCCCCGCCCCGTTGGTCTGCAAGGCCACCGACTGTCGCGGAACGCGCGCCGGCGCCGCGCGGCCCCGTCCGACCGGGCGGACCTGTCGCGGGGTCGTGCTGCCCCCGCGGCGCGACTGCCGCGCCAGCCGCTGCTTCCGTCCGTTGTGTCCGTTGCGTCCGTTTCCCTCCCACGTTTGCGTCGCGGACTTCGCGAAGCATGGTAGTGCACCATGCGCGGGGTCCTGCCCCGCGCCACAGGAGTGCAGCATCGGTGAACCGTCCTTTCCCACGTTCCTCCAGAGGGCACGGCCCGGTCCTCTTCTGGCTGGCCGCGCTGTCATGGGCGCTTGGGGACGCGCCCCTGCCCTCCGTGACGCCGCTGGGGAGCTACGCGGTGGTCGTGTCGGAACCGACCCTGGCCGCCGAGGGCTGGTCCGAGGTCGTCGCGGTTCTGCGGGAGAAGTACGAGGCCGCCCTGATCGTCCATGCTCCGGGCGAGGTGGCTGCCGCCACGGAGCCGTTACGCCGGCTGCAGCCCCGCTATGCCGCGTTCGTGGTCTGTCCGGAGGAGGCCGGACGCGGGTTCGTCGTCGCGGTGCACCGCATGACCCGGAGGTTGGACGAGGACCCCTACACGGACCTGCGCTGGGGCATCGTGACCGGGTACGAGGCGGCGGACGCCCTGCGGCTGGCCCGGCGTCGGGAACCGCTGATCGTGAACAGCGCGGCGTCGAGCATGGGCCCGGGAGTCTTCGGGGCCCTGCCTCGGGGCTTCGCGAGCAGCGAGACCAACGCCGGCGAGTTCTGGACCAAGGAGCCTGGAGGGGAACTCGTGAAGCTCGAGGTGGCCCCGGACCCGGTGCGGCATCTCGTCGAGGCCTTCAACACCCGTCCGCCGGATCTCTTCCAGACCAGCGGTCACGCCACGGAGAAGGATTGGCAGATCGGCTACACCGTCCGCGCCGGCAGTTTCCGCTGCCAGGACGGGCAGCTCTACGGTCTGGCCACGGACGGCAGGCGCTACGACATCGTTTCCCCCCATCCCAAGGTCTACATGCCCATGGGCAACTGCCTCATCGGGCACATCCCGGGCCGCGACTGCATGGCCACGGCCTGGATGCACAGCGGCGGCGTCCTGCAGATGTTCGGCTACACGGTCGTCACCTTCCACGGCTACATGGGCTGGGGCATCGGCAGCTACTTCGGCAACCAGTACTCCCTCGCGGAAGCCTTCCACTTCAACCACCAGGCCCTGCTCTGGGACCTGCACCGCAGCTTCCCGGACGGCGCCGACATCGAGTTCGCGGACTTCGACCAGGGAGCGCCCGCCCGCCTCGCCAAGGAACACGGTATCCGGGACCGCAAACACCTCGGACACCTCTGGGATCGCGACACCGTGGCGTTCTACGGAGATCCGGCCTGGGAAGCAAGACTGCCCCTGCGAGACCCCGCCTGGACGACCTCCGTCGAGCGGGAAGACGAGGCGGTGACGATCCTGGTCCAGGTACACCGGGACGGCACCTGGGGCGACCGCCCCCTGGCCATCCCTCTGCCGCAACGCGTCGACGGGACCGGGCGGGTCTCCTGCGAACCCGCGCTGGAAGCGCTGGCAACGGACGACTTCGTGCTCCTGGATACCATGGGAACACAACGCCGTGCCGGTGAGACCCTCCGCCTGCGCATCGAGGGCAGAACACGCCCGGGCCGGGCCACGTCGGCAACGATGGCCGCGATCCGGGCCGCGCCCTGAAGGGGCGCTCCGACCGCCTTCGGAAGACGGGCCCCGGGCCCTGCCCCGCCA
The DNA here is from genome assembly GCA_016935045.1 of Lentisphaeria bacterium. Lineage (GTDB taxonomy): Bacteria > Verrucomicrobiota > Lentisphaeria > Oligosphaerales > JAFGRS01 > JAFGRS01. Next base: position 1,912 of record JAFGRS010000403.1, read on the forward strand.
GGCCATCCGGCGCCAATCGTGCCGCTGACCTGCCGGTGAGAAACGCACCGGATTGCCGGTCAGGTCCATGGATTGGTGCGCATCCCTTACCCGTTCGGCCCATGGCCACAGAACTCGGGGGGATCAGAGGGTGGCGCATGCTTCCAGCTTGCGCTCCGGGGGCTGCACAGGCAGGATGCCCGCGCGGACCCGGGCGCTCCAGGATGGCTCGCGTACGGAGAGCTGCGCCAATGAAGGGCCGCTACGGGACAGGCTGCGGCGGATCGGGAGCATTTCCGCCGGCGCCTGGCGCGGCGGCCCCGCCCTTCGCCTTGGCGTGCGGGTGGATCACCTCCGTGCCCGGGGCGCCCGGCGCGGGGACCACCAGGCTGCGCAGGCACGTCGGACACTGCACGGTCTCTCCCACGTATTCCGTCTCGATCCTGACCCGTTGCCCGCACTGGCAGCGAAACCGGATGACTGGTTTCATATCGGCAATCCTCTCCGTCTGCTTTCGTCCGGCCACAATCCACAACCGGCCGCGCCGCGGACCTGGCGGAAGCATGGCACACAACAACCCCCTGCACCGCGGGCCGGATAACCCATGCGGTCGGGACAGCCAACTCCTCTGCATACTGAGAGAGTACCACCAAACAACCTGCCATGCAAGAGCATCCAACGGGAAATCCGGCACAGCGAGTGGTCTGCACGTCCCCGAGGGTGCCCGCGGGGACCCGGGCGCTCCGGAAGATCGGCGGAAGAGAGTGCCCGCAGGGCCCCGGGCGCTCCGGACGATCGGCGGAAGGCCGGGCTCACGGCAGTTCGATGGGGGGAAGGTCATCCTTGTGCCGGATGCCGACCCGGATGCCCTGCAGGGCCGGGCAGAAGGCATGCCTGAAGAACGTGCGCTGGGGGATCTCGTCGCGGTAGAGCTGCTGCCGCGCGATGACCTGCCAGCCCGCGCCGTCGACCTTGGCGCGTTCCACCCAGACCACGTCGATGCTGTGGATACAGCCCTTCAGCACGGCGCCGGACTCCGCCAGGGCCGTGCCGAGACGCATCTGCTGCAGCAACACCCCCGCCTGACTCCCGTCCGTCTCCAGACGCTCGAACTCCTTGCTGTCGAAGAACGCCTCCCAACCCCCGATCCGGTCCGTGCGCAGCCCGAGACTCCCCTGGATCTCCTCGGAGAACGCGGGCGTGGCCTGTGCCGGGTCACTCCGGCGCGCGAGTTGGAGGCCTTCGTGCAGGGCCATCCGTTCGGGGTCGACGACGACGAGGTCGTACAGATCGATGGGGAGGTTCCAGAAGATGGCGCCGGCCCCGTCGTCGATGGGCTTCCCGAGCCACGGTTTGAACGCTTCCCGCTGGGCTTCGGTCGTGCCTTCCCGGGACGCACGGTCCTTGCGCGTCTTGCGGGCCCAGGCGATCACCAGGCGTTTGGGACCCGGCGTGGTGAAACGGACCGTCAGACCGCCCTTGAACTGCTCGGCATTCTCCGGGTTCGCATACAGGTAC
>JAFGRS010000404.1 GCA_016935045.1 Lentisphaeria bacterium
AGGCTCGAATCCCTCGAAACCGCACTGGTGCTGGCGGAGTACGCGCAGCGGCCGGCGCCGCCCTTCGCCTGGTACGCGGACCAGATCGACTACCTGCGCGAGATGGGAGACATCCTCGGCATCCCGAACTGGTTCACCTACGGCGCCACCTGCTTTGCCCACCCCCTGCGCTTCGATAGGGACGTGGCCGACAAGTTCGTGCGCCGGATACGCGAGGGCGGCCCCGCCGGACTGACGGCGATGCCCGTCGCCGGGATGACCACGCCCGTCACCGTCGAGGGGTTCATCGCCGTTGCCGCTGCCGAACACGTCGCCACCTGGATGGCAGGCCGTGCCCTTGACCCCGCCTGCCCTCTGGGGGGGAGCATGTGGAGCGGCACGGTGGACATGCGTACCGGCAGCGTCAGCTACAGCACCTTCGACGCCCTTTTTTACGGCTTCGCCTGCTGCGAATTCCTGCGGCTGTGGACCGGGCGTCACCTGCCCGTCGGGGGAGGGGAGTACTGCGACGCCAGGGAGCCGGGCACGTTCGCGGCCATGGAGAAGGCGTGGAAGGCCATGACCATCGCCGCCTTCCAGGGCAGCCACCCTTCCATCGGGCAGGGAATGCTCGAATGCGGCCGCACCCTCTGCCCGGTGCAGGTGCTGCTCGAACAGGACTTCTTCCACGGCCTCGAACAGATGGCGCAGACCGTCCAACCCACCCCCGATCGCATCGACCTGGACGGCATCGCCGACGTCGACCTGGGGCTGACCCGGAGCTACCTGGCCGGGGCGGGAACCCTGGCCCACTTCCGGGAGCTGTGGCTGCCGCGCTTCGTGCCCCGCAGCGGCTGGGATGGCCCCCGCGGCGACCGACTCGCACTGGACCGCGCCCGGGGCCGCATGGACGAACTCCTCGACGCGTACCGCAAACCGGAAGGACGGGAGGATGTGCTCGAACGGCTGCGGGCCGTGGTTGCCAGGGCCCGTCAGCGACTGCTGTGAACGGCGGGGAGGACGCCACCGTCCTGGCGTGAACCGGCGCCCATTCAGAGGTGCCATGGCGAGCGCATGGCACGGGTGGCCAGGCGCGCCGCCGTCGGGCTGTCGAGGATGCACTCCCGTTCGGGGTCCCAGCGGACCGTATGGCCCGTGCGTATGGCGATGTCGCCGAGGTGGCTGATGGTATCCGACCACACGGCCACCTCGACGGGGCTGACACTGCGACGCCGCAGGCGGATCGCATCGAGGAAGTCCTGGCCATGGTTGGGACTGCGGTGGAGGTGGACCTCGTCCGCTCCGATCACGGAGTCCTTGAGGTGACTCGGCTCCGTGCGCAGGCCGCCCCGGCTGGCGAAGACGGTCCCCGATTCGCCGCTGAAGACGGTCAGGTCCCCTCCAGGCCCCCGGAAGCGAAAACCGACCCCGTCGGCAAAACGGCCGCTGACGTCCCAGCGCGTGGCCGTGTCATACAACCCCCGGCTCGGGAAATCCCCCGTGCCGCGGAGTTCAACCGGCACGGCATGGGCCGTGTCCCCGAGCCCCCATACGGCGATATCGAGAGGGTGGGCGCCCCAGCCGGCGATGAACCCGAGCGCATAGTCCCGGATGAAGTAGGCGCCCGAGGCCGTGCAGCGGTCCCGAGTGTAGGGGGCCTCCGGCGCCGGTCCCAGCCAGAGGTCGTAGTCGAACCCCTCCGGCGCCGGGATGGCCTCTGTCGAGCCCCCCGCGGAACTGGCCGGGGAGACGACCTCGATGTGCCGCAGGCGCCCGATGCGCCCGTTGCGCACCAGCTCGCAGGCGTGCCGAAGGTGACCCATCGAGCGCTGCTGGGTGCCGTACTGGAAGACCCGGCCATGGCGGCGAACGGCCGCGCGCACGGCATGATCCTGCTCGATGGAGAGACCGAGCGGCTTCTCCACGTAGACATCCTTCCCCGCGGTTGCCGCGAGGATCGCCGCGGGGACGTGCCAATGGTCCGGGGTGGCGATCACCACCGCATCGATGTCCTCCCGTTCGAGCATCTCCCGGAAGTCCTGGAACGGGGTGCATACCGTGCCGCCATCGTGGGCGTTTACCCGGGCCGCAAAGGCCTCCCGGCGGTCGCGGAAGGGATCACAGGCAGCGACAACTTGGCAGTCCCCCAGGCCCAGGAATCCCCCCAGGAGACTCCCGGCCCGGCCGCCGCAGGCGATGAACCCCAAGGTCACACGCTCGAGGGCCGCACGGCGGGGCGCCCCGGGCGCGGCGACGACCGCGGCGCCCCAGGGGCCCGCCAGGACCCCGGCCGCCGTACCCAGTCCCGCCCTGAGAAAGGCCCGGCGCGGCCCCGGGGACGGGGAGGGGGCCCTCTCGCGGTCCGGGACGCGGCGATGGTCGCCAATCACTTCGCGAAGTCCTGCCATACCGCCTCGATCTCCTCTCGGGTGAGGGCGCCGGGATGCACCAGCACGCAGTACCGCAGGCGCATTGCCTCTCCCGGGGCCAGGGTCAGGGGCTCGAGGCAGAGCGGCGCCGGGTTCAGAAAGCCGAAGCGGCCGGCGGGATTGAGCACCACGAACCAGGGGGTGGGATGCCGCGGGTTGGCGGGATGGTCGAGGATGGCCACGCCGCCCGTGGCCCCTGCCTCGCCACCGGTGCAGAGGAAATCGGCCCAGCGGGCCTGCCGGCGGTGCAGCTCCATGCCCGTTCGACCTTCGCTGTCCGTCACGGTCCAGGTTGCCGGCGCCAGGGAGGCGCGGTAGGAAAGACCCGCATAGCCGCCGTGCGCCACCCCCCCCGGCTCGCCCGGGATGGGGGTGCGGTCGAGACGAACCGGCTCGGCAAGGGCCGTGAACAGACCGTCCCAGTGCAGACGATAGCAGCCGCGGGAATCCGGGACCGAGACGACGATCGCGCGCTGCTCCCCGAGGATCGGCGCCGAACCCTCGGGGGCGTATTCGAGTTCCAGGTCGAGGCGCGCCGGGAAAGGCGACCCGGCTTGCGCCCGGCAGCGCACGATCCGGCTCTCGCCCTTCGACTTGCCTGTCCGAGGGTCCTCTTCCCAGTAGTTCACTCCGTTGAGGAGCTTCCAGGAGAACCAGAGCCCGCGGTGCCAGGGATGGTCGTCGGGACGGAACGCGCTCAGTGGGGTCCCGTCGAGCAGGCCGAGGGGGTGGAAGCAGGGCTTGCTGTCCTCGGCGCCGGCGTTGAATCGCCAGACCACGCGGTCGCGGTTGTGGAGCGCGAGGGAGGTCGGCAGTTCCTGCCAGGAGAAGCGGGGTTCCGGCGGCTCGTCGGGGGCCGCCGCGCTCTTCCCTGCCGCGGTTGCCGGCGGGGCGGCCTCGCCGTCATAGATCCCCAACTCGCGGATGGCGGGACTGTGGGCGTAGTACGCCGTAATCCGGAGTTCGAGCCAGGTGAGCCGGGTACGGGGGAAGGGGACCCAGAACTCGTTGTCCCGGTAGCTTGCCCCCCGCACCGTATGGACCACCCGGTCGTCGCAGACGATGGCGAAGTCCTTCGGGGCATACTCGTGGTGTTTCCAGGCGACAATGCGGATGGCGGAGGCATCGACAGGCTCCGGGAAGGTGACCCGGTAGCGGTACTCGGGCTTGCCGTTCTCCTCGTCCCAGTACGTCTCCGGATTGCCGTCGATGCCGGCCTGGTCCCCGCCCGCGGCCCCGTCCTTCTCGATCCCGTCCGGGCTGGAAGCCGTGCCGCGCCGGGCGAGATTGGGGGGGCGATGCAGGGCGAGGCCGACCGCCTTCGCCCGGGCGGCCAGCTCGGGGGATGCCGCCGCGGACGCCTCCAGGCGAGCCACCAGGACACGGGCCTCGGCGCGGGCCTCCCCGCTCAGGCTGCCGAGGGCCGTCTCGGCAATGGTCAGGGCCGCATGGAGGGCCTCCTCCTTCGCTTCCGGGCGCCGGTCCAGAGAGTCGCACGCCAGCCGCAGGGCCGGCAGGCCCGGATGCATGGTCAGGGCCGCCAGAAGCGCCCCGGTCGTGTCCCCCCGCTCGGATCGTGCCAACGCCTCGCCCAGCGCCGCAACGGGATCCACGCCCGCGGGCGGCGAAGGCCGGCCGGCCACCGCCGCAAGCCCTCGCAATACCAGGACGCGCTCACCGGGGTCGGAGGCTTCCCGCGCGGCTGCCAGCAGGGCTGGAAGGGGCGCCGCGGTCGGCCATTGCGACAGAGATTTGCAGGCCCCCCGGCGCAACTCCGCCGCAGGTGCGCGGAGGGCTTCTTCGAGCGCCGGGAGCACGCATTCGGCGTGCAGGGCCCCCGCCGCACCCAGCAGGCCGGCCGCGATGTCGGGTTCGGCGCCCCGGGCCGCTTCCAGGATGCGCGCCGCGAAGGTCTCCCGCTCCGCCGCGCGCATGCCGATGGCCGCGAGGGCGCGTGCGGCCTCCTCGGTCTCCTGCCGGAGCCGGGCCTGCCGCATGTCGTCGAGTAGCGTCGGGACTTCCGCTTCGCCACCGAGTTCGCCGAGGGCCTTCAGGGCGGCTATGCGGACATCGGCCGACGGATGGCGCAGGAGAGGAAGCAGGTCGGGCGCGGCGGCGCCGCAACGGCGCGAGATGAGCGCCCGAAGAACCAGGACGACCACGGCGGGATCCGCACTCCCAAGGCGCTTGCGCAGGGCGTCTTCGACCCCCGGTCCCGAGAGCAGGGCGAGGGCTTCCAGGACCTGCGGGGCCTGCGTTCGGACCCCAGCCGCGCACAGACCCGCCACGGCGGTCGCATCACCCAGCACGGCCAGGGCGGCGCAGAAGGGGGCAATGTCCGCATCGCCAACCAGGTCCAGGCACCGCAGCAGGCCGGCCTGCGCCGGACGGTGACGCCGCTCGGCGAGCAACACCGCGAGCATCTCCCTCCGCCAGGCGTCATCGAGCGCCCACAATCCAGCCGCGGCGGCCGTGAGATCCTCGGCGCCGCCGTGTTCCCGCAGATACCGGACCGCGGCTGCAAAGTGCAGCGGATCGGCGGCGCGCAACGCCTGCGCCAGTGCAAGGCTCCGCTGCTCCGGGGGCAGGAGCGCGAGTTGTCCGGCCAGCGCCGCTTCGCGGGCAGACCTCGGCCAGCCCTCCTGCGCCAGGACGCCGTAGAGCCTCTCCAGGCGGGCGCGGTCAGCGGCGGCCCGCAGTGCCGTCTCGCAGCGCAGCAGGGCATCGGCCGCCACCGACCTGTGGGGTGCCGGGGTGTCCGTCGCCCAGGCCAGGACGGCTTCCGTGGCGGCCCCGCCGCCGATGTCCCCCAGGGCCCGGGCAGCGGCCGCGGCCAGGTCCGCATTCCGGGTATCGCCGAGAAGCTCCGCCAGCGCAGGCACGGCCTCGGGGTCGCGGCGTGCGGCCAGGCGGAATGGCAGTGTCGTACACCT
>JAFGRS010000405.1 GCA_016935045.1 Lentisphaeria bacterium
AGGGCGAAGCTCCTGCTGAGCCGATTCCCCTGGAGGGCGAAGCTCCTGCTGAGCCGATTCCCCTGGAGGGCGAAGCTCCTGCTGAGCTGGCCACCCGATTCTGGAGCAGCCCTGCCCTGTGCACTCACGGGAGTTGGAAGTTACGGGATTCCCGGCCAGGGTATGGAGGCTGACGCAACACCTGCCCGAGCAGAGGAATGGACAGATCCGTGCGAGACACAACGCCGTTTCGGGTACAGCGACGGTTCCTGCGGATTCTCCGGATGTTGCTGGCGGTTTCCGGCGGCTCCCTCGGAGCCCGGGCTGCCGGGACAGATCCCGTTCCCGATCTGGATGGCGCCCACTGGGTGTGGACCGAGCCCGGCGCTGCGGCCAGTGCCCCGGCCGCGACTCATGCCTTTCGGACCTCCTGGGCGTTGCCCCCACTGCCCGAGGGGGTATCGGCCCGGCTCACGGTCACTGCCGACAACCTGCACGAGGTCTTTCTCAATGGCGCCCCGGTGTGCCGGAACCTGACCGAACCCAACGCCTGGAACCGCCCCGTCACGGCCGCGGTGGGGACGCAGCTGCGCCCCGGGATCAACGCGCTGGCCGTTTCCGCGGCCAACACCGCCCCCGGACCGGCGGGGCTGATCGCCAAACTGGCGATCGAACTCGGAGAGGCACGGCGCGAGGTGATCGTGACGGACGGAGAATGGCGCTGCTCGGACCGGCCCTCGGCGGAGTGGCGGACCCCCGCCTTCGACGACTCCCGTTGGGCGCGGGTGTCCGTCCTTGGTCCCCTCGGCATTCCCCCATGGGGGGACATGGGGTTGCCGGCGTCGTCGCGTCCTCCTCTTGACTTCGCCGGCGCGGCGTGGATTTGGCACGGCGAAGAAGGGAGCCCGTTGGGGGCATTTCCCGAGGGGGCGCGCTATTTCCGGGCGGCATTCCGGGCGCCCGGGAGTCTGCGGGGCGGGCGGGCGGAGATCCTGATCGCGGCGGACAACCTGTTCACCCTGCACCTCAACGGCAAACGCGTGGGGCGCGGCAGCGAATGGAACGAGCCCTGCCGTTACGACGTCACCCGCTTCCTCGTGCCCGGTGAGAACCGCCTGGCGGTGCTCGCCACCAACACCCTCAACGGCCCGGCAGGAGTCCTGGCCAAACTCGTCCTCGCCCGACCCGGTGATGACCCCATCCTCCTCGCCAGCGGCAAGGCCTGGAAAACCCATTTCGAGGCATTTCCCGGCTGGGAGACGCCCGATTTCGACGACAGCGGCTGGGCGCCGGCCCGTGTCCTCGCTCCCTACGGCGAGGGGCCCTGGGGTACCCGCCTGACCATTCCCCGAGAGGCCGAGGCCCAGTACGAGTTCCCCCGCGCCGCGGCCCTCGACGACCCCCTCTTCCGCCCTGGAGTCGTCTTCATCCAGGGGGCCCTCAGCATGGGTGCCGCCGGGCAGAACTTCATCCAGAACATCGGCGTCAGCCGCGCCTACACCGAGTTCGACACCCCCTCCCCGGCGGCCCTTGGCGAGCGCCTCTACGCCCTGGAACCCTTTGCGCCCGGCGGCCGGGTCAGGCTGCTGCACGACGCGGCGGGGGGCGTGCTGGGATCCCCCTGCGTCTCCTACGAGGGTCGCACGGTCTACTTCACCATGGCGCCCCGCGGCGAGCCCTTCTTCCATCTCTTTGCGGTCGGTCTCGACGGTACGGGTCTGCGTCAGGTCACCGCCGGCCCGGTCCACGACTTCGATCCCGCGGAGATGCCCGACGGGCGCCTCGTGTTCGCCTCGACCCGTCTCGGCACCGCCGAGGAATACCACGGCGTGGCCGCCTTCTGCCTGTTCACCTGCCAGCCCGACGGATCAGCCATCCAGCCACTGACACGGCACATCGTCGGCGACCGCGAGCCCTGCATCACGGCCGATGGCGGGCTCGCCTTCATCCGCTGCGACAACTTCATGGAACGTGCCAAGGTCGAAACCCACATCCACCGCACCCGCCTCGACGGCTCCTGCGGCGACCTCGCCATCGGGCCCGACCGCCCCCCCATCGACTTCCACGGCAGAACCGCGGCCGAAACCAGCTCGCGCTGGCTGCGCATCTTCGGGGCCGGCAGCCCGGCACCCCTGCCGGACGGACGCCTGGCTGCCATCTCCGAAAGCGGGGTGGTGGTGTCGGCCCAGCGCCGCGGCGTTCGAGTCTCCGCCTACGTGCCCTACGATCTGTCGGCGTTGCCGGACGGACGCCTGCTCTGCACGGCCCACGACCGAGCCCGCTTCTGCGTCCTGGATCCTGCCGACGGCAGTGTGGCCGAGGTGGTCAACAGCGAGGAGCTGGCCTTGCCGGACAGCGGCCGCGAGCCCCCGCGTCGGGGGTTCATCCGCGAGGACGTCCATTCCGTGGTCTTCGCGGGCCCGCGCCCCCGTCCCCGAGCGCTGCCCGATCTGGTCGGACCCGAGGCAGCCGCTGCCGTTGCGCCGACGGGCTACCTCTACTGCCAGAACGTCCGCAACACCCGACACCGCGCGGCGGACGCGGGGCGTATCCGTGCCATCCGGGTGTACGAAGGACGCCCCTTCTCCCTGGTGCCCACGTCCACGATCTACGCCCACATCGGTACGGAGGGACGCGAGCTGGGCACGGTGCCGCTGGCCGCGGACGGTTCGTTCTATGTCGAGGTGCCGGCGGACCGGGCGTTGGCCCTGCAGGCCGTCGACGCGGAGGGCCGCGGCATCATCAACGAGATGAGCTGGATTTACGTGCGCCCGGGGGAACGCCGCGCCTGCATCGGCTGCCATGCGGGGACCCAGAGCGCGCCGCCCGCCGGCACCATCCTGGCGGCCGCGGCCCGGCCCCTGCGTCTTCTCGGACGGGGCGAGCCGCACCGGTTTCGGGCCAACAACGCCGCCAACGGTGGCGTGCTCAACATGCAGATGCGGCGGTTTCGGGAGGCGGCCAGCATCAACCTGTATCGGCAGGAGTCCCTCGATGCGCCCGCGGTTGCTGCGCCGTTGCCGCCGGGACGGGCGGGGGAAGTCGCCGGGCTCTGCGACGGTCTGCGCGGCGGGTCTGCGGTGGAGCGTGAGGGGGCCGTGCGCCGCCTGGCCGTGTTGCGTGACCGGCGCGCGGTGCCGTCTCTGGTTCACGCTCTTCGGGATGCATCGGCCGAGGTCCGGGCCGGCGCTGCCGTGGCCCTGGCGAGCTGCGGTGATCGCCGGGCCGTACCGCCGCTGTTCGAGGCCCTCTCCGATCCGCACCCCGTGGTGGCCCAGGGCGCGCACATGGCGCTGGCCCAGCTGACGGGATTGGAGTTGACCTTCGACGCCTTCGCGGCGGATCGGGGCAAACAGGCGGAGCACTGGCGGGCAGCGCTCGATCCGCCCGATTGGGTCAGCATCGAGACCGACCTGTGCCGGCGGCTCGAGGCCGGAGACCCGTCGGACCTGCAGCGGGCCGCGGAAGCCCTGGGCCACGTCGGCGGCCGGGCGGGCGCCGAAGCCCTGCTCGATGCACTCGGCCGCCATGCGGACGGCGACCTGCGCCTGGTGGAGAGCATCGCCCGGGCCCTGGGATACCTGCGGGACCCCCGGGCGGTCCCGGCCCTGGCCGCTGTGCTGCGCGACAATGCCCGGCGCAGCGCCGGCAAGGGAGCGCGGGAGTTCGGCGCCGCCCAGCGTCCGGTCTACCTCGCCGCGGCAGCCGCGGAGGCCCTCGGCTGGATGGACAGCGACGCCGCCGAAGCCGTGCTGGTGGAGGCCTTCCCCGGTCTCGGCCACTTCCAGGAATACACGTCCGCCTGCGGGGATCACGGCTGGCTGGTGGGGTGCCACTCCTCGGTCCTGCACTACCGTTTCCTCGAAGCCTTCGATGCCCTGGGCACGACCCTGCCGGAGACGTCCGTCCCGCCGCTGCTGCGCAGTCTGCCCATGGACAAGGACCGGGGGTTGCTCCACGAACGAGACAGCTACGAGACCCTGACGGCACGGGTTCTGCAGCGCAGCAGCTGTGCCGGGGCCGCCATCGAGAGCTGCCTGGCAGCGCTCGGGGACCCCGGTGCGCGGTCCGAACCGGCGCTGATCGAGGCCGTTAGCGTCAGCCCCCACGCGGAAGCCCACGTCCGGCCCCACAGCCCTCCGGCCCGGGCCGCCCAGGTCCTCTCGGTGATCTGCCTGGACCGGGGCTACGCCCCCCGCGTCCGGGAGCGGTTGGCGGCATTCCTCGACCAGGGTCCCTCCGAGACCCGCAGTTGGGTGTGTTTCCTGCTGATCCGTCTGCTCGGGTCCCTGCGGGACCGCGAGGCCGTCGCGCTTCTGCGCCGTGTGCTTGCGGAGGAACCCGACGAAGCCGCGATGGGGACCACGCAGCCGCCCAATCACTGGGTCTACACGGCCTGGAAACCCTTCTTCCGGGCCGCGGCGGCCCGGGCCCTGGGCGACATCGGCGCCGACGATACAGCCGACCTGCTGGTGGCCACCATCCGCAATCCCGGCAATGCCCCCGCCGTGCGCCAGGAGGCCGCCCGGGCATTGGCCCGCCTCGGACTCGATGCCGAGACGACCGCCGGCCTGCGCTCCCTCGCCGAAAGCTGCCCCGACCTGCCCTCCCGACTCGCCCTCCTCGAGGCCTGCATGCCCCCGCCCTGATCTCTCCCCTGGAGCCCGCGGTCCTCGGCGGTACGGTGCGGGGATGGGCGTTCCGCCTGCGCGCGGCGAGGGGGGGGGCTACCTCCCGGCGGCAGGCGAGTCCTGGTCCGTGGCCTGTCGGAGCCATTGGCGGTACTGGGTGGCCCAGGGTTCCCGCAAGGAGCGCAGGCTCATGGCGTTGGCCTCGGGGTCATCGACGAAGGACTCCCGGGCGGGGTCCCAACCGAGTTCGCGTCCGAGTCTCATGGCGATGTTGACGAGGTGGCAGCAGGTGGCCGAGCGGTGTCCCACTTCGGGGGGGCAGACGGTTGGCTTCCGGCTGCGGATGCAGTCCAGCCAGTTGCCGTGATGGTCGTCGCTGCGGTAGAGGCGCACGGCATCGGGCCCGAGTTCGGACTCCGCCAGGGCCTCAGGCTGTGTCCGCAAGGCGCCCCGTTCGACACTCAGTTCTCCGATGCTGCCGTGGAAGCTGAGTCGGCTTGCCCCGGTCCGGCAGTGCACCTCGATACCCGGCTCGTACACCAGCGTGGCCTCCACCCGCGTGGCCGTGGTGAACAGGCCGCTCGCGGGCCAGTCGCCGGCGCCTCGGACCCGGCAGGGGCC
>JAFGRS010000406.1 GCA_016935045.1 Lentisphaeria bacterium
CGCGAGTGCCCGCGCGGCCGCGGGCGTTCCATCCCCCTGGAGCGCGAGCGTATCGCGAGCCTCCCGGCGTTCACTGAGGCATTACGGGGCCCGCGGGCAACGTCTTGACTGGGCGTCCCCGCGTTCTATAGTCTACAACGTGTCGGACGCCTTGTTAACCGGTGGTGGGCGCCGGGCCGTGGCGCCATGCAACTGAGGCATGAGACGTGCAACAAGTGCTTTTCTTCCTGTTCCTCGGCGCCATCCTGGTGGTCGTGATTGCCGGCGTGTGGCGGGCGACGGCGGTGCAGCATGGCACGGGCTGCCCGTATTGCGATCGCCACCAGGGATGCCAGGATCACGATCATGAGCACGCCGCGGACGAGCCGAAAGCCGCCGCGGCGGGCGGCGAGCGCAAGACCTGACCGCGTTCGCGGCCGGCGCACGGCCGCTTGCCCCGGCATCCGGTCCCTGTCAGGCGTTTCCACGCCTCCCGCACGGTTACCCCTACGCGGCCGGGTCCCCAGGCTCGTTTCCGCCCCGGATGGCGGCGCGTCCGGCCTTTCGTCCGAGGTCCCGGAGTTGCTGGGCGAGGTCCCGGGCGGCGCTGTTCTGAGGGAGCAGGGGTCCGAAGCGGAGGGTTTCGTAGCGGGCGAGTGCGGGGCCGAGGGTTTCCGCGGCCGTGGGGGCGGTTTTCCGGAGTGCCTCGAGCACCTGCCCGGTGGTCGGATGCGGGTCGAGTCCGGGGAGGCGGTGACGGAGGGACTGGACGAGTCGGTGGAAGGCGCGTTGCAGGGTTGCCCTGGCCGCGGGAAGGCTTTGGCCATCGGCGTCGAGGGCGCGGCGGCGGGCCCGCCGGCGGTGCAGGGCCCAGAAGAGCAGCAGGAGCAGCATGGGGGCGCCGACGGGGTTCAGGACGACCCAGCGCAGCAGCAGAAGCAGGGCCCGGAGTGCGGCGACGATGGCTTCCGCGAAGGTGCCTCTCTTCAGCAGGGCCATGACGTGTTGCCAGGCGAAGGCCAGGCGATCCCGGGCGCGCTGGAACGGGTTCAGGCGCGGGGCAGTGTGGGGGATGCCGTCGGCGGGCGTCATCTCGACCAGGGTCCAGGCGTTGGATTCCGCGTCATAGGCTTCGGCCCAGGCGTGGCAATCCCGGAGACGCGCCAGCCAGTATTCCCGCCCCAGGTTCTCGTGGCAGACCATTCCGGTGACGTAACGGGCCGGGATCCCCCGGGAGCGCAGCAGCAGGACCGCCGCACTGGCGAAGAGTTCGCAATGCCCCGTCTGGGTCCCGGTGAGAAACTGGAGCACCGGGTCGCCGAGGCGGCGGTTCCAGGTGACTCCCAGTTCGTAGCGGCAGTTCTCCTGGAAGAACCGGGCCAGCGCAGGCACGGCGGCGGCTGTGTCGGTGGGAGGGTCCTGTCCGCCGAAGATGCCCTGCCCGAGTTGGCGCAGGGGTTCCCGAAGATCGCTGGGGATGCCAAGGTAGTCGTCGACGGTTGCGGCATCGACGGGGGGGCCGGGGAAGGGGCTGTCCGGGGTGTGCTCCGGCACACCCATGGCGTAGCCGACGCGGTCCTCCCAGTCGTTGGGTGTCAGCTCGCCGTCGGGACTGTGGGCCAGGGATTCGGCGATGAGTTCAAAGGTTGCGGCCCTTCCCGGCGCCAGCAGCACGTCGCTGCGGAAGTCAGCGGCGGGAAGGACCTCGATCCGGGCGGCCTGCGCCCCCGGGGCCGGAGGGGCTGTACTCCAGCCTTCGGGACGTTGGAACGTCGTGTAGGCAAGCTGTCCGCCGGGTGTCTCGCCGTTGAGGCCGGCGCTGCGGTTGGCGGCTGTCCAGCGTCCCTGGTTGTAGGTGCGGTAGACGCGTCCCCTGAGGTACCCGGGGGCTGCCTCCGCGAGGGCGCGCAGGGCGACGCGTTCGTCCTCGGCGGCGTGGTGGGGCACGGTCCGCCACAGGTCCACGTCCCGGCCGAACACCACGTGGCGGCCATGGCGCAGCATGTAGCGCTGCATCAGGCGCACGAAACCGGTCTGCCAGAGCGTTTCGAGTTCCTCCGCGGTTCCCATCACGGCTACCGTTGCCGCGCTCCCGACCGCCAGGAACATGCCGGTAGCGAGCAGGCGCCCGAGTTGCCGCCGCCGAAGACGGTCCCGGAGGGGGATCAGGAAGGGGGCGCGGGGCAGGAGCAGCAGGCAGGCCCCGAGCTGCAGCACGACTGCCGTGGCGTAGAATGCGTGCAGATAGCGTTCCGCCTCCTGCTTCAGCGGCAGGCGCTCGTGGGCGATCTGGAAGCCGAGGACGTTGCCCGCCATCATCATCGCCACCAGCGCGAGCCCGATCACGGCGGCCACGTTGCTCTCCCGCTGGTCGAAAAACGTCAGGGCCACCGCAAGGTACAGCACCATGGGGCAATACAGCTCCGCGGGCAGGAGGAAGAACCGTCGTCCTTCGACGGGTAGGGCCTGGTCCGAGACGACGGCGGCCACGACGGCCCCCAGGCCGGTATAGACGAAACTGCGCACGCTGCGTTCGAGGGGGCGGGGGAAGGCGAAGGAGAGTCCGAGTCCGACGAGGGTCAGCAGGAGAGTCTGGGGGGCGTCCCCGGTGACCATGAAGACCACGGCCGCGGGCAGGATGGCGCAGCCCATGAGGGTGAGGGTGAGACGCTGTTTTGTGTTGGGGCCTGATTCCATCGGCGTATTGCGGCGGCGCCAGTGTGCCGTCCCGCACGTTCCTTGTCAGGAGACAGGGATCGGCTCAGCAGGAGCTTCGCCCTCCAGGGGATGCGGCTCAGCAGGAGCTTCGCCCTCCAGGGGATGCGGCTCAGCAGGAGCTTCGCC
>JAFGRS010000048.1 GCA_016935045.1 Lentisphaeria bacterium
CTGCCGGCGCGTCTGTCCCGTCCCGCGTGGTACATGCCGAGGTAGGCCCCGCCCCGCAGTCGGAGGACGCTGCTGAAAGTCATCACGCAGGGAAACCCCACAGGCGGCACTTCCCGCCAGCTCTGCCCATCGTCTTCGCTGACGATGCGCGGCATGGGTCCCGCGGGACCCTGGGCCGCGAACACCCAGAGCCGCTCCCTGCCCTCGGGATCGATGAGCCGGTAGATGCTGGGGCAGTTGCGGGCCTGGAACCAGCTCTCGGGCATCCGCTCGTCGATCCGCGTCCAGGACATGCCGCCGTCGTCGCTGCGGGCACTCGGCCCGCAGCTGCCGCCATGGCCGATGGTCCACACCGCGAAGAGGGTCCTCCCGTCCTCGAGCAGGGCCGTCGTCGGGTGGCCCTGGTAAACCGCTTCCGTTCCCGCCGCGACGATCACGTGGCGATTCGTCTCGCGGGACAGGTCCACGAGGGGAATCCGGGCCTGCTCCCGCCAGAGGGCACGCTGGGCCAGCTGTTCTTCCATGGCTTCCTCCGTCTCTTGGAACGCCTCGCACTCGGCGCTGAACTCGTACAGCCGCAGGCTCGCACGCCAGGGGCGCAGCCCGATGCAGCCGAACTCGGGGCGCCCATCCGCGACTTCCAGGAGCTTCTCCCCGGCGAGTGCAAAAGACAACCTGCCGCCGCGCCGCTCGATGATCAGGTCGAACACCCTGCCGTCGCGGATCGCTTCGGGCGGCTCCCGCCGCAGCCTGGCTCCGGCAAACAGCGGCCCCGACAGGAACATGCCCCCGTGGGCGCCTTCGAGACCGAAGTGGTTCCCGTCCCCGATCACCACCGTGGCGGCCGAGCCTGCCAGGCGGTCGACCGCCAGCCGCAGGCGGATGCGGACGTCGCCGCCGGCGGGGGCCCTGCCGCCGTACACGATGGCGCTGGAGTGCCGGAGAACGACCGCCGCCTCCTCCTCCCGCCA
Organism: Lentisphaeria bacterium; assembly: GCA_016935045.1. Classification (GTDB taxonomy): domain Bacteria; phylum Verrucomicrobiota; class Lentisphaeria; order Oligosphaerales; family JAFGRS01; genus JAFGRS01. Next base: position 972 of record JAFGRS010000048.1, read on the forward strand.
GGGCGCCTCAGCTTCCAGGCAGACCAGATCGACGACTTTGCCATCCTGCACGAAGACGGCCTCGCCCCCCGCCGCTGACCACCTCGCCGCCGTACAGAGCGCCGAAACCACCATCCCGCCGAAACGCATGTCCGACCTCCGCGGTCCACACCCTCCTCCCGCACGCTGGAGAGCACGGCCCCCGTCTCTCCTATCCGGCCGCAGGAGTCAGCCCCGCGCTTCCGGGCCGCCGGCAACGCACAGGCACCGAGGTCGCTGGTCATTGTCCTCACTGCCACCGCGCGGCCCTTCCGGAGCCGTGCTTCCTCGATGCCAGTACCATACACGGGGATGCCTCGGGGCCAACTGCCCGGGGTCGCCCCACAGCGAACGGTTCAGGGATCGGACGGATCGCTCTCCGCCGACACCGTCCTTGCGGCGGTGGAGCGCCGATTCGAGAGAGGGGAAAGAGGCGCGGCGATGCACCTGCCCCTTGCCCTTCATCGTCGCTCCAGCGGGACAATCCCGGCGGCGGCGTTGGGATCTTGAAACGGCCCTGGGGCGCAGTCCGCGGGGGTTGCACCTGGGGGGCCTTCCCGGTATGGTACGGATCGTCTCACGGTTGTGTGGAGCGCCCGCGGCTTCCGGGGTACCGGTCTTCCGGGATACAGGCAGCTCCGAGGCGATCCGTATGCCCGGCAAGTCCCATCCTTGCCCGTTGTCTCGCGCGGAGGACGTTCGACGGTGCGACCGTCGGCCCGCGCACGAAAGCCAGAGCATGCCAGACCAGAGCGCCGAAGGGGCAATCGAGTCGCAGCTGTCCGAGATGCTGCCGGAGCTGACCCGCCTGCGTCGCGACGTGCATGCGCATCCGGAACCCGGCTTCCGGGAACGACGCACCGCGAACCTGGTGATTGCCTGGCTGGAATCCCTGCCGCACATGACCCTGCGCACGGGGCTCGCCGGCGGGACGGGAGTGGTGGCCACCCTCGGCGAGGGGAAACCGGGGCCCTGCCTGGCGCTGCGGGCAGACATGGATGCGCTCGAGGTGCCGGACGAGTGCGGTCAGCCCCATGCCTCCACCGTGCCGGGTGTGGCGCACGTCTGCGGGCACGACGGTCACGTGGCCTGCCTGCTGGGAGCCGCGCGGCTGCTGGCGCGCAACCCGGAAGGCCTGGGCGGTCCCGTGCGCTTCCTCTTCCAGCCGGCGGAAGAGGGTGGCGCCGGCGCCCGCAGGATGTGCGAGGACGGCGCCCTCGAGAATCCACGCCCCCGGATGATCTTCGCGCTGCACTGCTGGCCCTTTCTCCCGGTCGGCACGATCGGGGTCCGCGCGGGAGCGGTCATGGCCTCCACCGATGCGGTCAATATCGAGATTCGCGGGCAGAGTTGTCATGCTGCCACGCCGCAGAAAGGGGTCGATGCGGTCCTGGCGGCCTCGCACGTGGTGGTGGCGCTGCAGAGCGCCGTGGCGCGAAGGACGGACCCCATCGAGCCCGGAGTGGTTACCATCGGCAGCATCCATGGCGGTTCGGTGCGCAATGCCATCGCCGCCAACGTCATCCTGCGCGGCACCATTCGCGCCATTTCGGCCGCGAAACGGGAGCAATTGCGGCAGGCGGTGCGGGAGATCGCCGTGCAGACCGCCCGCGCCTTCGGCGCCGTCGCCGAGGTAGACCTGGTGCCGGGATATCCGGTGACGGTCAACGACGAACACGCCGCCGCCTGCGTTCTGCGGGCGGGGCGCAGGGCATTGGGCGAGGACCGGGTCATTGCCGCGCTGCCGGTCAGCATGGGGGGAGAGGATTTCGCTTTCTATCAGCAGGTTGTTCCCGGCGCCTTCTGGCGTCTGGGGACCGGTCGCGAGGACGGGACGCCGGTGGTACCGCTGCACAGCAGTGCGTTTGATTTCCCCGATGAGGCCCTGCCCATCGGGGTGCGCATGCACTGCGCGCTGGCCCGGGAATTCTCCGCGTGCTATCCAGGCAGATAGGAGAGGGGGACCCTGAACCCAGCTGCCTGCGATCGGCGGGGAGCGGTGCCGTGTGCACTGAACCTATTGCTTATGAGGAGCTTGATGCTATTCACATGAAGTTAGTCAGGTTTGGCTTACTTTGTTTCGGTGCCCATTTTCAGTTGTCCTGTGGGTTGGGTGGGTGTAGGTTACTGGCAGCACCACAGGATCGATGCCGGGAGTTGCTCCCATGGGACGTGCGCGGCGCACGACGCTGACCGAGCCGGCCTGCTACCACCTCACACACCGCTGCCAGGAGCGGCGCTTCCTGCTGAAGTTCGCTCTGGACCGACGGAACTACGTCCGGCGGCTGCGGCAGATGGCTGCGGGCTACCGGGTTTCGGTGCTGGACTACATGGTCACCTGCAACCATGTGCACCTGCTGCTGTGGTCGCGCCGGGGCGGGGACGTTGCGGCGGCGCTGCATTTCCTGCAGGGGAACACGGCGCGCGACTACAACCGGCGCAAGGGACGCGAGGGTTCCTTCTGGCAGGGGCGGTACCACCCGACATTGATCGAGAATGGTCGGCATCTGTCACGCTGCCTGTTCTACATTGACCTGAACATGGTCAGGGCCGGCGCGGTGGAGCAGCCGGTACAATGGGAGGCGTGCGGCTGCCGCGAACTGGCGCAGGAGCGGCCGCGTCGGGGGGCGGTGATCGACCACAAGCGGCTCCTGGACTGCCTGGAGTTTGGCGGGAACTGGCAGGCGTTCAGCGAGTGGTACCGCCGAACACTTGCAGATCTCGTGTCGTCGGGGTGGCGTGTCCGCGAACCGGTGTGGTCGACGGCGGCGGCCATCGGCACGCATCCGTTTGTGGTGCGTCTGGCGGCCGGCCTGCGCGGGGCCGAACTGAGCGAGATCCCGGACCTGGGGCCGGCGGTCTGGCCCATGGTTCTGGGAGAAGCGGAGCCGGTCTACGCGCTGCACCTCTCTGAGCGTACGCGGCGGCTGTTCTGGGAAGACCGGCAGTGAGGACACCCTGCAGCGAGCACGCCATAGACGGAGCGACCACGGATGAGGCTGTCTGAAAAGGGCCGCGAAATCGCAGGTGTATGAGCCTCACGGTTGCCCGGATATGGCCCATTAGAGATTTCCTGATA
>JAFGRS010000407.1 GCA_016935045.1 Lentisphaeria bacterium
ACGGCTCGGCGGAGCCTCGCCCTCCAAAAGGCACGGCTCGGCGGAGCCTCGCCCTCCAAAAGGCACGGCTCGGCGGAGCCTCGCCCTGCAAGAGGCACGGCTCGGCGGAGCCTCGCCCTCCAAAAGGCACGGCTCGGCGGAGCCTCGCCCTCCAGAAGGCGCGGCTCACCAGGAGGTCCGCCCTCCAGGCTGCACCGACCGCGCAGCACCTGACCTACCGGCGGGGTCCGGGTTCCGGCGGCGGTCCGAAGCGGAAGAAGCCGTTGCCGCCGGTGCCGGCATAGAGGCGTCGGGGGTCCGCCGGGTCGACGATAAAGGTGGCGACGCGGAAGTTGGCGAGTCCATCGAGGGGGAAGGGCTCCCAGGTCCTGCCATGATCCGGGGAGCGGAACACGCCCCTCCCGTTGCTCACGTCATAGGCTTCGTCACGGCAGGCGGCATACAGCCGGCCGGGAACGGTCGGGTCCGCCGCCAGAGCGCTCACGATCACCCGCACCCCCTGGTCCCCGGCGGCCGACCCCGGGCCGCCCAGGAAGGGCTCCTGGTCCAGTGCCGACCACCGATCGCCACCATCCTCGGACCGGTAGAACGCGTTCGGGTAGTCGATCCCCGAGAAGTTGCGGTTGCCGGCGTAGACTCTCGCCGGGTCGAAGGGATCGAGGAGGATGCACTGCGGCTCGATTCCGGCCTTGACCACGTCCCAGGTTGCACCGGCGTCGAGAGTGCGCGCGATGTATCCCGGGACCCGGCGCCGGGTGTCGCGGTGATAGTGGGCCCCGGAGGCCAGGAAGAAGCGGTCCGGATTGCCCGGGTCCATGACGATCTGCAGCGGCATGCGGCTGTCTCCGGGCAACCCCCGCGAGCGTTCGGTCCAGGTCAGGCCGCCATCCTCACTGCGGTAGACTCCATACCCGGTCACCGCGGCCAGCAACACCCGCCGGTGGCCCGGGCTCCGCGGGTCGATGCAGAGGCAGAAAACGCCGCCAGGCGGCAGACCGCCGCCCGCATGCCCTACCAGGTGGAACCTCCCGCCGCCGTCTACGCTTCTGTAGAGGCGATGCTCATCGTAGTTCTTTCCCTTGGAGAGGTATACGACATCCGGGTTGGCCGGGTCGAGGACGACGCAGCCCATGCGCCCGTAGCCGCTGTCGATGCCATCGGTCAGGCGGAAACAGGTTTTTCCGCCGTCCTCGCTCTTCCAGGCATGGGTATCCCAGTAGCCGAAGAAGATCTGGCGTGGGTCGGTGGGGTCGACGGCCAGGGCCTGGGGGCCGCCTGCGCAGAGGATCTCGCAGCCCCGGCCGCGCCAGGCGGCGGGGTGGTCGGCGGTGGCGGGTCGAACCAGCTCCGTGGCGACCTGTTCCCAGCTCTCGCCGCCGTCCAGGGTCTGGTACAGGTCCATGTCGTTGCAGGTGACGAGGCGCCGGGGATCGCGGGGGTCGATGGCCAGGCCCGTGACGTTGACGCCGCGGAAGAACCAGGCCGAGCGGATGGAGGTCTCCGGATTGGCGGGGTGCCAGGTGTCGCCGGCGTCGCGGCTGACGAACAGCCCCGCGCGCCGGTGCCAGCCGACGAAGAAGGTCGAAGAATCGAGCGGGTGCGCCAGGAGACGCCAGGCGTCGGTGGCCCTGGGCAGGCCCTCGTTCGAGGGGGTCCAGGTACTGCCTCCGTCCCGGCTGCGGAGCACGCCGCCCGAGCCATCGGGGCCGCGGCAGTAGGCCAGCAGCATGGTGTCGGGAGCCTTGCGCGCGACCGTCAGGAACGTGGTCAGGTAGCCATCGAGGCCGCTTCCCAGCCTCTGCCATGACCTGCCGGCGTCGCCGCTGTGGTACAGGCCCTTCGGGGTCGTGGCGTAGATGTGGTCGGGATCGTCGGGGTGCGGGAGCAGGGAGAGCACGGAGAGACCCCGCACCGCGTCTCCACCGGGCAGGTCCGCCCCGGTCCACGTTTCGCCGCCATCCTCGCTGCGGTAGATACGGCCGCCGAGGGTGGTACTGTCCAGGGCGCCGTACTCCCGTTCCCGGCCAATGCCGGCGTATACCACGTCCGGGCGCCGCGCATCCACGGCGACGGCAGATATCGGGGCACTCAGCCCGAAGGTCAGCAGGGGAGGGAAGCCGTGCCGTTGGACGGCCCAGGTGCTGCCGCCGTCGATGGACTTGAGGACCCCTCCGTTCGACCCGGCGAACACGGTCTCCGGCCGCGTGGGATGGAAGGTGATGCAGTTGACGTAGAGATTCGGAATGCCGTCGTTGACCATCTCCCAGCTGCGACACCCGTCCCGGCTGCGGTACATGCCGCCCACGTCCCCGCCCACGAGGCAGGTGCCGTCGTGGGGCGAGATGGCGACCACCCGATACCAGCCCCCGCCCCCCGGGCCGAAGGAACGCCAGCGGCGGTCCCCCGGGGCAATGTCCCTCTCCCGATTCGGTGGAACCGGCCGGCGTGAGCATGGCACGGGCGTCAGCTCGGCTGCCGCCTGGGCCGCGCTCAGGAATTCGCAGCGCCGCAAGGCGATCTCGAACTCCCTGTCGATTTCGTGCGGGGTCCAAAGAGTGGTGTGGATCGCGCCGATCCGTTGCGGTACGGGGTTCGCCACGTCCCCGAGCAGGATCGTGCGGCGATTCCATTCGGGCGGGAAGCGCAAGTCCGGTTCGTAGACCGCCGTTGTCTTGCCATCGGCGGACACGAACGTCAGACGCGCCACGACGGCTCCCTCCCCGGAAGACTCCAGGCTTCGGCCCTCGAGGACGAGGCGGTCCATGCCGGCGGTGGACAGGGGTTCCCGGAAGGCGACGTGCAGATGGCTGTTGGCGCCGGATGGGCGCACACGGAACGTCAGCTCTGCGGCCGTTGCCCGGACGCTGACCTCGCCCGGCGGTTCGCCGCCGCAGCGGTCCACATCGACCCGGGGAAACGGGGAGGGTGTCGCGGCACTCCGTACCCACAACCCCGGGAGCATGAGCACTGCGGCGAGACTGCCGAGGCGCTGCAAAGGCTTCATGGCGCCGCTCCTTTCCGGTTGCCGGCGGTGGGCAGGAAGAGCGTTGTCTGCTCGTCGGCCTCCATGGTCTCTGGCGGCGTGAAGGGCTCGTCGTAGCGCGGGGATCCGGAGACCCGGAACTGGTGGAAGACCCCTTCCGCCGGGTCGATCCCCTTGTTGTCGCTGCCGATGACCACCGGGAAGGACTCCTGCTCCTTGCGGAAGCGGTTCTCGTCCCCCCGCGTGTCCACCGCGCCGCTCCGCTTCCGACCGTCGACGAACACCGCCATATCCAGGGCACCATCCCGATTCCGCCACTGCAGCGCGATGTGGTGGAACTGCCCGTCCAGCCAGTGTTCGGGCAAGGGCGCCCGCACGGCGCGCTGCCGGTACGTGCGGTCATGGAAGCGGAACGAGAGGGCGTCGGTGCATTCGAGGACGACCGAAGAGTGGTTGATGGTGTGCGGGTGCTCCCAGCGGTAGGGGCCCTGATGCAGGAACACACGCTTGGGGGTCTTGCCATAGGGGGGAAGGGTCGGTGCCCAGTCCGGTCTGAACCAGAACTCGATGGTGCCGGCATCAACGTCGAACACGCGGTCCTCCGGGTCGGGACCGCCCACCGGCGCACAGGAGAAGGGGGTGGGGATGCCCTCGCCGACGCTGCCCGGAGCGAGGCGTTCCGCTTCCGGTGGAAGCTGGCCCAGGAGGCGGCGCAGCGACCAGCGCCCCTCCCGGGACGTGAGCACGATATC
>JAFGRS010000049.1 GCA_016935045.1 Lentisphaeria bacterium
CGCCTACAGTAGGTCGCGCGAGCCGAGCGCGACAGTCTTCGGGATTGCGCCACTCGGCTCGTGGCGCCTACTCTGGAGCGGCCGTGATCTGCGTGCCGATGCCCCGATCCGTAAAGACTTCGAGGAGAAGCGAATGGCGGATGCGGCCGTCGATCATGTGCACCTGGGAGACTCCCGCATCGATGGCGTCGGCGGCGCTGCGCAGCTTGGGGACCATGCCGCCCGAGAGCACCCCCTCCCGCACCAGGCCGTCGATCTCGGAGCGCCGGATGGTGCTGATCAGCGTCGACTCGTCCGCGGGGTCCCGCAGGACCCCCGGCACGTCACTGAGAAAGACCAGCTTCCGGGCCCGGAGCTGGGCAGCCACCTCGCAGGCCACCATGTCCGCGTTCACGTTGAGCACCTGGCCGTCCATGCTGCGCGCAAGAGGCGTGATGACGGGCACATCGCTGCGGTTCAGGACCCAACGGATCTGTTCCGTGTCGACGTTGACCACTTTGCCCACAAAGCCGAGATCGACCTCGGCTCCGGTCTCACGGTCCTGGGTGGTGACCTTCTCGCCACGCAGGATGTCCTTCCCGGACAGCGGGAACGGGCGCCCGTCCAGTTCGCGCATCATCTGCACCAAGGTCGCGTTGACCGTGTCGTGGAGGACCTCGTCCACCACCGCGACGGTGCGTTCGCAGGTGTAGCGCAGGCCGTTGACGAACCGCGTGGGCACGCTCCGTCGGCTGAGTTCGGCGGTGATGGCCTTGCCGCCGCCGTGCACGACGAGGGGCTTCATACCCACGCACTCCATGAACACGATGTCCCGCAGGACGCTGCGGGTGATGGCGGGGTCCTCCATGGCACTGCCGCCGAACTTCACCACGACGAGGCTGTCGCGGAAGCTCTGGATGTAGGGCAGCGCCTCGATGAGGACGGCGGCCTTCTCGATGAGTTTTTCCATTGCGGGGGTCTCCGGGTTGCCTCCGTACGCCCGCCATTGTAAATTCCGCTCTGGCGAAGTCAATGACGGCGGACAGCAACCGGCGAGGAGTTTTCGGGCATGCGTATTGGCTGGATTGGCACGGGTGTGATGGGGGCCTCGATGGCGGGGCACGTGCAGCGCGCCGGCCACGAGCTGGTGGTATACAATCGGACGCGCGCCAAGGCGGAGGGGCTGCTGGCGGCGGGGGCGGCCTGGCGAGACACCCCGAAGGACGTGGCGGAAGCAACCGAGGTGCTGTTCTCGATCGTGGGTTTCCCGGATGACGTCGAGCAGACCTATCTCGGGCAGTCCGGCGTTCTGACGGCGGACGATCCGCCCGGGATCATCATCGACATGACGACCAGCCGTCCCGCGCTGGCCCGGGAGATCGCCGAGGCCGCGGGCGGGCGGGGGGTGCGCAGTCTGGACGCACCGGTTTCGGGGGGCGACGTGGGGGCGCGCAACGCGGCCCTGGCGATCATGGTGGGTGGGGATCGTTCCGCATTCGATGAGGTGTTGCCTCTGCTCCAGCGCCTGGGGGCCAACATTGCCTACATGGGTCCCGCAGGGGCCGGCCAGAACACGAAAATGTGCAACCAGATCCTGATCGCGGGCACGATGATCGGCGTCTGCGAGGCGCTGCTCTATGCCTCCCGGAGCGGACTGGATGCCCAGGCCGTCATCGACATCATCGGCAAGGGAGCGGCAGGATCCTGGTCCATCAACAACCTCGGACCCCGCATCGTGGCCGGCAACTACGACCCCGGGTTCTTCGTCGAGCACTTCATCAAGGACATGGGAATCGCCCTCGACGAGGCCCGAGCCCTGGGACTGTCCCTGCCGGGCCTCGCCCTGGTGCACCAGCTCTACCTGGCCGTCCGCGCCCAGGGATTCGGACGGGACGGGACACAGGCCCTGATGAAGGCACTGAAGCTCCTCAACGGCCAGTCCCTGTAGCGGGCCGGGATTTCCGCCCGGGGACCGTGCGACGAGGGGAGATGGACGGGATGGACGCTCTGGACGGAATGGACTGGTTTGTTCCATCTCTGGCGCACGAGGCTCCATCCCGTCCATGGTGTCCATGCCGGCGCTCCCGCTTACGCGCTCGCCGCGTCCTCGCGGGCATGTCCCTGGAGCGCCCGCGTCCTCGCGGGCATGTTTTTCTGAGGTGGGGCCGGCGGTCCCCGACGGCCGATGGCCTTCCCGACGGTGCGCGGGGGCTGCGCCCCGTACCGGGGTGTTCGCCCAGGGGCCATGCGGCGTGCCTGCATCCGGCACCGTGGAGATTGGTTTCATGCATCCGTTATGTGCCTTGACGGGGGTGCTGGGTCTGGTGGTCGGCGGGACCACCGCGGCGTGGGCGGCGGCGCCGCTGGTGCGCAACGGCGGTTTCGCGGCGGACGGCGTCCGGATCACGGGTGTGGGCTATGTCAGTCAGGGCAACCCCATCACCGGCTGGGAGATCGGCGGGGACCGGGAGTGCGCCCGCTGCGGGGTTGGGCTGGCCTTCTATGACAACGGACGTCCCCCGAGCACCGCCGCGGATCCGGCCGGCGCCGTGGTTGTGGCGATCCAGAACCGCTCCATCCTGCGGCAGGAGATCGGGCCCCTGGAAGCCGACGGCACCTACCGCCTTCGCGTCCGCGCCAACGGGCGTGCCGCGGACGGCATGGCGTACGGGCGTTTCGGCAGGCTCGAAGTCCGCCTGAACCAGACGCTGCTCATCGGCCCGGTCGAAGTCAAGGCGGTGGACGCCATGGGCACCCACGAGGCGCCGTTCCACACCTACGAGGCCCTGTTCAGCGCCGGCCGTGGTCGGTTCCCCCTCGAACTGGCGCAGGTGGATCCCGCGGACGGGATCTCGGTCCTGGTGGGTGACGTCACGGTCGAGCCCGTGGCCGGCATGGTTGCCGGGAGTGTCATTCGGGTCAACCGGGCCCGCAGCCGGGCCGCCTCCGAACCGCTGCCGGGGGTGGATCTGCGCCGGGCCGTCTGGATCTGGACCCCCGAAACCTCGCCGCCCCGGGAAGCCGCGCCTCCCGGGGACCGCTTTCTGCGGCGGACCTTCGAGGTGGCGGACGCCGGACGCGTGGAACGGGCCCTGCTCCTGGCCGCCGCGGACAACCGCGCGGAGGTCTACGGGAACGGTGTCTACGGCGGCACCGTGGCCGGATTCAGCCGGTGGTACGAAATCGACCTGCGGGAATCCCTGCGGGATGGCCGGAACGTGATCGCGGTCCAGGTCAACAATGCCGGCGACCGCCCGAACCCGGCCGGCTTCGCGGCGGCCGTCGTCCTGGAAGGGGCGGACGGCACCGTGATCGAGTCGTTTGTCACCGACACGCTCTGGCGCGGCAGTCCGGCGGCCCCCGAGGGCTGGCGGGACCCGGGTTTCGACGACGGCGCCTGGGCCGCGGCGGTGATTGTCGGGCCCATGGGATGCCGGCCCTGGGGGAACTTCGGTGTCCTGACTTGGCTCGTCCCGGAGGAATTCCCTCGTTTCACGGTCCCGGGGGCCGAGCCGGAGATGGAGTTGCTGCGGCAGTTGTTCTGGCTGCACTACCCGGCGAGCGGTCCCCTGGCCACCCTGTGGGACGGCTGGATGTCCATGGCCTCGCTCTGGCCCGCCACGACGCCGGAGGAGGATCTGGCGCGCCGGCAGCACTGGCGCAATGTCCTTCTCAGCCGGCGCATTGACCGGGAGGGCTACGTCAGCACCCATCAGCATCACGGTTTCGGCCACGGGGAGGGATGGCCCTTTCCCACCTGGTCCCAGGGGAAAGGCATCGGCTGGCAGTTTGCCACCGAGAACCTTCCCTACCGGATGCGCGCGCCGGGGGGGGTGTCGGACTGGGATACGGGCGGCCTGGAGACCGTCTCGCGGGACTCGTCACGGGGGTGGATCCTGCGGGTGGCTGGGCCGGGGGACGCGGTGCTGGCGCCGCCGCCCTTCGACGTGGATGCCTTCGTGGCGCCCTTCGTGCGCCTGCAATGGTCCCCGGATTTCCCGGCCGGGGCGCAGGGCTCCCTCGAATGGGAGTGCGACGCCGGGGCCGGTGCGGCCGGCGGGAACGTGCTCCCCCTTCCTCTCGCCCCGGATGTGGAGGGCGGACAGTTCACCCATGTGCCCCTCCACCGCCACCCGGAGCTGCGGGGGCGCCTCAGGAAGATCCGACTGCGCTTCCGGAATGCCGCCGGAGGGACAATCGCCCTGGCCGGCATCGGTACGGCCATGGACACGCGGCACACGGTCAACAATCCCTGCTACCTGCAGGGCTGCACGGAGTACTTCCACTGGACCGGCGACACCGCCTTTCTGCGCCAGAACCTGCCCCGCATGCGGCAGGCCCTGCGCTACGCCCTGACCGAGTTCCGCGTGGCCGAGCACGGCTGCGTCTTCGCGCCCTGGGTCGGGCACGACGGCACCTCGGGCATCGCCCGGGATGCGGAAGGCCGCCGGGTGGTGCATTACGGGCATGGAATCGGCGCCAACTACTGGGACCTGCTCCCCTTTGGCGGCAGGGATTGCCTGGCCAGCCTCTACCTGCTGGATGCTCTGCGGCGCATGGCGGCCCTCGAAGCAGCGGTGGCCCGGCATCCGGAGTGGGGCGTCCCGGCGGCGGAACCGGGCTGGCAGGCAGTACAGCTCGAAGTCCGGGCAGACCGCATGCTGCAGGAGGGGCGAACACGGTTCTGGAACCCCGCCGCCGGCCGCTTCGCCGCCTGCGTCGACGCCACGGGCCAAATGCACGACTACGGTTACACCTTCGTCAACTGCGAAGCCGTCTACTACGGTCTCGCGGATCCCGAACAGGCAGTCTCGATCCTCGACTGGCTCGCGGGACGACGCTCCGTGGCCGGAGACACCTCCGTCGGCGAGGACATCTTCCACTTCCGCTTCGGACCTCGCGCCTCGACCCGGCGCAACACGGAGTGGTATACCTTCGTGTGGAGCGCGCCAGAGGGCATCCCCTGGGGGGGCCAGGTCCAGGACGGCGGCGCCGTCCTGGGGTTTGCCTTCCACGAGTATATGGCCCGCCTGCAGACTTCGGGGCCCGACGACGCCTGGGCCGCGCTGCGGCGCACGCTGGCGTGGTTTGCCGAGGTGCGGGCGGCGGGGGGATACCGGGCCTACTACGGTGTGCCTGGGCGCGGGACGCTGCAGGGCGGCGGAACCGCCGGCGGCCTGGGGCTGGACTGCGAGTTCTTCGAGAGCGTGCTTGTCCCGCAGGTGATGCTGTACGGCTTTGCGGGCTTTCGGGCCCTGCCCGAGGGCTTCGCGCTGGCCCCCCGTCTGCCGGCGTCCTGGCCGTCGTTGGAGATCACCGGCGTGCGCTTCCGGGACGCGCTGCTGGACCTGCGCCTGGCGCCTGGCGCGGCGGAGATCCGGACCCGGTCCGGGGGGCCCCTGCGGACGGAGCTGACGCTGCCCTCGGGCTGGGAGGTGGTCCCGGGCGGGCCCACCGGGGAGCGCGGCGTTGGCGTCACCGTGCCCGTACGGCTGGCGGTTGGGGAGTCGGTCGCGGTGCGCAGGCGTCCCTGACCGGAGCGGGGCCATCCGTGGGGCAGACGGAAACGCACCGCAAAGGGGCACGGGACGTGGCGGGTCCGGTGGCGCCCGGATTGCCTCCGAGACGTTTCAGCGAGGGTCCGCCCCGAAGAGTTCCTCGCCGATCAGGGCGGTGAAGAAGGACCCCGTGAACAGGAACGGCCCGTCACCGGGGAGCTGCTCCCGGCGGCTGAGTTCCGGCACCTCCTCGACATCGAGGCGGGCATCCCGGGCGGCCGCGACGAGTTCGTCCCATGCCGCGGTCTTGCGGGTGTGCGGCCGCGTCAGGACAAACCGTCCCCGGATGCGCGCCAGTTCGCGCACGATCCCGCTCACGTCCTTGCCCTGGATCACCCCCAGGACGATCGTCCACTCCGTGCGCGGCCAACGGGCAAGGAGGGCCTCGGCGAGCCGTCTGGCGGAATCCCCATTGTGGGCGGCGTCGATGACCACGAGCGGTGCGTCATGGATCACCTCGAAACGACCGCGCAACTGGGGCAGTTCGAGGTGTGCCGGATCGGGACGCACCCCAAGCCGATCGCACACCGCCAGCGCCACGGCGAAGTTCTCGCGCAGGAACGCCGGAAGCTGGGCCACCCCGGGGTACTGCGCCAGGGCTTCGGCGGGTGCGGGCGGATCGAGGGTCGCCCCCAGGGCAGAGGCACGTTCGGCCAGGACGTTCCGGGCCGCGGGAAAGGGTTGCCGCCCGACGACGACGGGGATGTTCTCCCTGATGATGCCTGCCTTCTCGGCGGCGATGGCCTCGATGGTATCTCCCAGGAGCTGAGTATGGTCGTAGCTGACGGGGGTGACGGCGCAGCACACGGGGCGGGGAATGTAGTTGGTTGCGTCCAGGCGGCCCCCGATCCCCGTCTCGACCACCGCGTACTCGCAGCCCTGCTCGACGAACAGCCCCAGGGCCAGCACGGTCATGAACTCGAACAGGGTAGGCTCGAGACCCCGCGAAACCATGGCCGCATCGAGAGCCCGGGCCGCTCCCTGCAGGACGTCGTAGGAGACCAGCTCCCCGTTGAGCTGAAAGCGCTCGCGGACGGTCACCAGGTGGGGACTGGCAAACAGCCCCTCCGTCCGCCCCGCCGAACGCAGCAGGGCCGCGATGAAATGACACGTGGATCCCTTGCCCTTGGTCCCGGCAACGTGGATGCAGCGCAGGTGACGCTCCGGGTTGCCGGCGGCTTCCGCCAGGGGCAGCATACGGTCGAGAGAGTAGACACTGCGCGGATAGCGCCGCCCCGTGTCACGCTCCATGTCGTAGTAGCGCTGGAGGAGGTCGAAAAACGCCTGCTCCCGCGTCGCGTCCAGTCCTCTCATGGAGGCGTTTCCGTGGCCGGCCCGGGTCAGGGCGCCGGCTCCTCCGTGGGTCCCGTCTCCTCGGAGGCGGGTTCCTCGACTGGCGGCGTGACCTTCAGCCCGAGTTCCTCGGCCTTTTCGGGGCAGAGATCCAGGGCCAGCTGCTCGAGCAGGGCGACCCGCGCTTCGAGGGCTTCGAGGCGGCGTTTGAAGGGCACCCTGTCGACGGCCTTCTGCACCATGGTTTCGACGGACTCGCGCAGGCCCTTCTGAGCCTTCCTGGATTCGGCGCTGAGGTACTCCGCGAAGCGCCTGCCCTCGTCTTCACTGACCTTGGCCCGCTTGGCGAACTCCTTGGCAAAGGCCTCCGCCTTCTCCTTGGTGAAGCTCGCCAGGCCCAAGCCGACGTAGATGCCCTTCTTGGCAAACTCGAACATCGCTCAGATCCTCCATAATGAACACACGCGCACCGCACCCATTCACATCCCCCACCATACACCTTCGCCCGGGCCGTCGCAACGCGCCCCCGGTCGGGGCCAGGCAATCCCCCCGTGACGGATGCCTTACGCCGGGGCCTGATGCCTCAGCCGGAGCCTATGGACAACCGCTGCCGGTATCATAGTACGTAGGGTCCGCACGGAAACAACTTCACATTTTGGCGAGGCGCCGCATCGCCCCGAAGGGCTGCGCCGCTCCCGCTCCCTGGCGGCGTTGCTCGCTCGGGACGTACCACTGCGGGTATGCCCGCTGCGCTGGCGCCTTGCCAGGAACCGGGATTGGCTGCAGCAAAATGGGAAGGTATTCCCGCGCGGGCCCTTAGCGCTTCGCGCAAC